>NZ_JAQYWT010000359.1:0-131715 GCF_036322545.1 Streptomyces sp. SP18BB07 | reverse complement strand
CGACCTCTGGAAGAACGGCACCACCACCGTCTCCAAGACCGTCAACCTCACCATCCCCGCCGGCAAACACACCCTCCGCGTCGACTACGTCAACTGGACCGGCTCCGCCAAGGTCAAGTTCACCTACACGCCCCGCACCTCCGCCACCGTCGACAAGATCGCCCCGCTGACGCCCACCGCCCCGACCGTGGCGTACGACAAGACCACCGGCAAGGCCAAGCTGAGCTGGGCGAAGAACAAGGAGATGGACCTCCGGGGCTACCGCGTGTACCGCCGCGCGGAGGGCGGGGCCTTCGCCGAGCCGATGACGACGACCACGGGTACGTCGTTCACGGACGCCACCCTCCCGGTCACCGGCGCGCGGTACCACTACGTGGTCCGCGCCCTCGACCAGGCCGGGAACGAGTCGCAGAGCACCGCGGAGAAGGCCGTCACCACCGTGGACCGGGTCGCACCCGGCGTTCCCCAGGGTGTGGACGTCACCGACGCTTCCGAGGACGGCGGCATCCGCGTCGGCTGGACGGCGGTCACGGGAGCGTCGTCGTACCGGGTGTACCGGGCTGCGAGCGCCGACGGCACCTACACCCGGGTCGGCACCACCGACCAGCTCTCGTACCGGGACGCCTCCGCCGAGCAGGGCGTCACCTACCACTACCGGGTGACCGCGGTCGACGCGGCGGGCAACGAGTCCGCGCGGTCCGCCTCCGTCGACGGGCGGCGCCGGGACGACACCCCGCCCTCCGCGGTCACGGGGCTGACCGCCACGCCGACCGAGTACGGCTTCGAACTGAACTGGGACGCCAACCCGACGCCCGACCTGGCCCGGTACGTCGTCTACGGTGGCGAACTCGTCGGCGACGAGGGCGAGAAGATGTGCTACGCGGGCGAGGTGGAGTGGCTGTCGGCCACCACGACCTCGTACGAGTACCGCACCGACCCGGACGGCGAGGAGCGCTGTTTCTTCGTCGACGCCGTGGACGACGACTGGAACTCGCACTACAAGTGGACCGGCGAGGCGGAGGTCGTGACGGCGACCGAACTGAACCCCGGGAGCTGACGCCAGCAACGGGCAGGGGCCCGGAGGTTCGTACGAACCTCCGGGCCCCTGCCCGTACTTGACGAGTCGTCAGACGAATGGCTGCCGAACCGTCAGTCGGACGACGTCTGCCGACCCTTCGGCCGCCACACCACCAACGCGCTGCTCTGCTGCACTTCCTGATACGGCACCAGATCGCGCCGGTACGACGCGTGGACCGCCGCCTCGCGCTGGCGCATGGCCGCGGCGGCGCCGTCGAGCGCGGCCTCCATCTCGGCCACCCTCGACTGGAGCGCGGCGACCTGGTTCTCCAGTTCGATGATGCGCTTGATGCCGGCCAGGTTGATGCCCTCGTCCTGCGACAACTGCTGGACGGTACGCAGCAGTTCGATGTCACGGGCCGAGTAGCGACGGCCCCGCCCGGCGGTGCGGTCCGGGGAGACCAGTCCGAGACGGTCGTACTGGCGCAGGGTCTGCGGGTGCAGACCGGAGAGCTGGGCGGCCACCGAGATGACGTACACCGGTGTCTCTTCCGTCAGCTCATAGGGGTTTCTACGGCGGCCGTCCATCACATTCATGCTCCCTTCGCGGCCTGGAACAGCTCCGCTCGCGGGTCCTCGCCCGCGGTCGCCTCGCGATACGCCTCCAGCGCGTCACGAGCCTTCCCCGACAGGTCCTTCGGGACACTCACCTCGACCGTGATCAGCAGGTCCCCCCGGGTGCCGTCCTTGCGGAAGGCGCCCTTGCCCCGGGCCCGCATCGTACGGCCGTTGGGGGTGCCCGGAGGCAGTTTCAGGGTGACCGGCGGTCCGCCCAGGGTCGGGACCCGGACCTCTCCGCCGAGTGCCGCCTCGGTGAACGTCACCGGGACGGTCACCGTGAGGTTGTCGTCCTTGCGGCCGAACACCGGGTGCGCATCGACGTGCACGACGACGTACAGGTCGCCCGCCGGGCCGCCCCGTTCGCCGGGGGCGCCCTTGCCGCGCAGCCGGATCCGCTGGCTGTCCAGGACGCCCGCCGGGATGCGGACCTGCATGGTGCGGGAGGACTTGGCGCGGCCCGAGCCCTTGCAGATCTCGCAGGGGTTCTCGGCGATCAGGCCCCGGCCCTTGCAGTCCGGGCAGGGGTCGGTCAGGGAGAAGCCGCCGCCGGAGCCCCGCGCGACCTGGCCGGTGCCGACGCAGGTCGGGCACACGCGGGGTGTGCCGTTGGCGTCGCCGGTGCCGGAACAGCCCTTGCAGGGCGACTGCGAGGACATCCGCAGGGGCACGGTCGCGCCCTCGATGGCCTCGGTGAAGCTCAGCGTGACCTCGGACTCGATGTCCTGGCCGCGCCGGGGCTGCACCCGCGTGGTGCCGGAGCTGCCCCGGTTGAACAGGCCGCCGAAGACATCGCCGATGCCCCCGCCGAAGCCGCCCGCCTGCCCCCCGCCCTGGGCGCCGCCGCCGAAGAGGTCGCCCAGGTCGAAGTTGAACGAGCCGCCGGCGCCGGGTCCGGGACGGAAGCCGCCGTTGCCGAAGAGGGCGCGGGCCTCGTCGTACTCCTTGCGCTTCTTGGGGTCACCGAGGATGTCGTTGGCCTCGGAGATCTCCTTGAAGCGCTCCTCGGCCTTGACGTTCCCCTTGTTGGCGTCCGGGTGGTACTCGCGGGCGAGCTTGCGGTACGCCTTCTTGATCTCGGCCTCGGTGGCGTCCTTGGGGACGCCGAGGACCTTGTAGTAGTCCTTCTCGATGAAGTCCTTGGTACTCATCCGCGACGTCCCTCCTTCCACCGGGTGTCCACTTCGTCGGCGTCAGCCCTCGTCCGGGCCACCGCTCTCCTTGTCGTCGGCCGCCTCGGCCTCCTCGGCCTTGGCGGTCTGCGCGCCGGGCTGCGGCTCGGCCACGGCCACCCGCGCGGGGCGGATGGTGCGCTCGCCGATGCGATACCCCGGCTGGAGAATCGCCACGCACGTCGTCTCGGTGACGTCGGGCGCGTAACTGTGCATCAGGGCCTCGTGGATCGTCGGGTCGAAGGGCTCGCCCTCCTTGCCGAACTGCATGAGTCCCATCTTCGCCGCCACGGTCTCGAGGGACTCGGCGACGGACTTGAAGCCGCCGACGAGTTCGCCGTGCTCCCGCGCGCGCCCGATGTCGTCGAGCACGGGCAGGAGTTCGGTGAGGAGGTTCGCGATGGCGATCTCCTTGACCTGGATCCGGTCGCGCTCGACCCGGCGACGGTAGTTCTGGTACTCGGCCTGGAGGCGCTGGAGGTCCGCCGTGCGCTCACCGAGCGCCGTACGCACCTGGTCCAGCTGCGCCGTCAGACCGGCCACCTGGGCCGTCGCTGCCGCGTCCCCGGCCGGGGCCGCCCCCTCCTGGGGGGCGGCCTTCGGCTCGGCGTCCTCGGAGCCGGAGGGGACATCAGGCTGCTGCGGCTGAGCCGACTGCGGCTGCTGCTCGTCGAAGCCCGGGGTCTCCTCCGTCACGCGGCACCGTCCTTCCGGTCCTCGTCGACGATCTCGGCGTCGACGACGTCATCGTCGGCCCTGGCGTCACCGGCGCCGGCGCCGGCCTCGCCGCCCGCGGCCTGCGCGGCCTGGGCGTCGGCGTAGAGGGCCTGGCCGAGCTTCTGCGAGACGGCCGCGACCTTCTCGGTGGCCGTGCGGATCTCGGCGGTGTCCTCGCCCTTGAGCGCTTCCTTCAGCTCGGCGACGGAGGCCTCGACCTCGGTCTTGATGTCACCGGGGACCTTGTCCTCGTTGTCCTTGAGGAACTTCTCGGTCTGGTAGACGAGCTGCTCGCCCTGGTTGCGGGTCTCGGCGGCCTCGCGGCGGCGGTGGTCCTCCTCCGCGTACTGCTCGGCCTCCTGGCGCATCCGGTCGACCTCGTCCTTCGGCAGCGAGGAGCCGCCGGTGACGGTCATCTTCTGCTCCTTGCCCGTGCCCAGGTCCTTCGCGGTCACGTGCATGATGCCGTTGGCGTCGATGTCGAAGGAGACCTCGATCTGCGGGACGCCGCGGGGCGCCGGCGGCAGACCGGTCAGCTCGAACATCCCGAGCTTCTTGTTGTACGCCGCGATCTCGCGCTCGCCCTGGTAGACCTGGATCTGCACGGACGGCTGGTTGTCCTCGGCGGTGGTGAAGATCTCGGACCGCTTGGTCGGGATCGTCGTGTTCCGCTCGATGAGCTTGGTCATGATGCCGCCCTTGGTCTCGATACCGAGGGACAGCGGGGTGACGTCGAGGAGCAGGACGTCCTTGACCTCACCCTTCAGGACACCGGCCTGGAGGGAGGCGCCGATGGCGACGACCTCGTCCGGGTTCACACCCTTGTTGGCCTCCTTGCCGCCGGTCAGCTCCTTGACGAGCTCGGCGACGGCGGGCATACGGGTGGAGCCACCGACGAGAACGACGTGGTCGATCTCGGACAGCGCGATGCCGGCGTCCTTGATGACGTTGTGGAACGGCGTCTTGCAGCGCTCCAGCAGGTCGGCCGTCAGCTGCTGGAACTGGGCGCGGGTGAGCTTCTCGTCCAGGTGCAGCGGGCCCTCGGCGGAGGCCGTGATGTAGGGCAGGTTGATCGAGGTCTCGGTGGAGGAGGACAGCTCGATCTTGGCCTTCTCGGCGGCCTCGCGGAGGCGCTGGAGGGCCATCTTGTCCTTGGCGAGGTCCACGCCGTGGCCGGCGCGGAACTGCTGCACCAGGTAGTCGACGACGCGCTGGTCCCAGTCGTCACCACCGAGGTGGTTGTCACCGTTGGTGGCCTTCACCTCGACGACGCCGTCGCCGATCTCCAGGAGGGACACGTCGAAGGTGCCGCCACCGAGGTCGAAGACCAGGATCGTCTGGTCGTCCTTGTCGAGGCCGTAGGCGAGGGCGGCGGCGGTGGGCTCGTTGACGATGCGCAGGACGTTCAGCCCCGCGATCTCACCGGCCTCCTTCGTCGCCTGGCGCTCGGAGTCGTTGAAGTACGCCGGGACGGTGATGACCGCGTCCGCGACCTTCTCGCCCAGGTAGGCCTCGGCGTCGCGCTTCAGCTTCTGCAGGATGAACGCGCTCATCTGCTGCGGGTTGAAGTGCTTCCCGTCGAGCTCGATCTTCCAGTCCGTGCCCATGTGACGCTTGACGGACCGGATCGTCCGGTCCACGTTCGTGACCGCCTGGCGCTTGGCCACCTCGCCGACGAGCACCTCACCGTTCTTGGCGAAGGCGACGACGGACGGCGTGGTCCTGGCGCCCTCTGCGTTGGTGATGACGGTGGGCTCGCCGCCTTCAAGAACGCTGACGACGGAGTTAGTCGTGCCCAGGTCGATGCCGACCGCACGTGCCATTTCAATTCCTCCAACAATGACTTGAGTGGAACGGACTCAAGTGTGCATGACGCCTCCCGATGGGTCAACAGACCTGAGTGGAGGAGACTCAACTCTTATGTTTTCCTTATACGCAACTGGCTGCTGACCTGCACGTATACGGCCACGGGGCAGGCGCTCATCGGGTACGAGAGTGACGTGCGGGGGTGGGGCTGCGGGTCGCCGAGGGGCGGGCGACGGGCGACGGGCGACGGGGAGAGCGGTGGAACCCCAGGGATCGCACCCCGCGCTCCCAGGCCCGCCAGGGCCTGCGCCCTTCAGGGGCGCGGGGAACTGCGCGAGAAGCCCCACCGGACCGGAGGCCGAACCGCTCCCGCGAGAGGAGCCGCCTCGCCGCCGACCGGGGCACCTGGTGACCTCGTCGATGCGCAGGCCCATCCCATGACGCAACGCCGACTCACCGGCGGCACCCGCCCCCTTAGCCCGCAGCAGCCGACCCCTCGCCCGCGAGCCGCCCCACGGCCGCCCGGGACCCACGCACAACCAGCCCAACCGGCAGGCACCCCGCCCCGGCCCCACCCGGCCCCAGCCCTACCCCACCCACCCCCTCCTCCCCAGTTCCGCCGTCTCCTGTTCCCGGAAGCGGTCGGGGCGGGGCGGTGGGCCGGGGGCGCGGCCCCCTGGGATGGGGTGGCGGCGGGTGAGCGGGGCGGGGGCGCGGTGGGCGCCCGTGGGAACGGCGCGGGGACCATTGACGCGCACGGAGGTCGCGGGCGTCGGTCTCGTCGTGGGCGGCGGGACGAAGAGCATGCCCAGGACGACCAGGCCGGTCGCCCCCGCCACCCACCACGCGGTGCGCGGCTGCGTCCACAGCATGTGGATGGCGAGCCCCACCCCCGTGGACCCCGCGGCCGCGACCCCCATCACGATCACCACCCCCGGCGGCGTGAGCCCGATCCGCCGCAGCCGGTGGGCGAGATGGTCCGGCCCGCCCCGCCACAACTCCCGCCCCGCCCGCTTCCGCGAGACCAGGACGAGGACCACGTCGGCGGTGGCCAGGGCCGTCAGGGCGAAGGGCGCCCCCACACCGGCCCCGTACCCGACGGCGTACACGTGCAGCACACCCCCCGCGAGCAGGAAGCCCACGAACAGCGCCCCGCACGTGCCGAGCACGACGCGCGCGGGCGGCCAGTTGTGCATCAGGAACCCGGTGAGCGCGGCGGCCAGCACGCTGAACAGCGTGGCCAGTCCGTCCATGACCTCGGCCGCCGCACACCCGCTCAGCGCGAACGCGGTGACCGCCCCGACCACCCCGAGCACCCCGTCGGAGCGCCCCATCCCCTTGAACCCGTGCACCACGAGGACGATCCAGACGACCCCCGCCATCCCGCCCAGCACGCCGAGTTCGCGGTACGGCACGACCAGCGCGGCACCGACGACCACCCCCGCCGCCCGCACCACGGCCGGCAGCCGCCACACATCACCGAGCAGCCCGAACACCCCGAGCCCGGCCCCGACGACGATCAGCCATCCGGCCTCGCGCCCGAGCGGAGCGACCCCGCTCCACTCCCCCACCCACGCCACGGCCCCCACCCCGCCCATCACCGCGAGGCCCCCGAGCAACGGCACCCGCCGCCCGCGCCGGCGCTCCGCGATCCCCAGCCGCAGCGCGGGCACGCGGACGGCCGCCGAGAGCACGGCGGTCAGCAACAGGGCGGAGGCGGCGGCGAGGATTCCATACAGCACGGATCCACGTTAGGTGGGAGTGTCACAATTTCTTACGAATAACACGATCGTTTTGAAACAGCACGATCACCCGAAACGCGACAGGCCGGTACTCAGGCAACCCTCAGCGACGCAGATCACCGCCCCCCTGGCTACAGTGCGGCTGAAGAACTGGGTAGTCTCAGACGGACTGCATAAGTTACTGCTTAGTAATCACCCTCGCAGGCCCGAGGAGCCCCGAAATGCAACTCGCCGCGATCATCGTGTCGCTGGTCCTGACCGTGGTCGGCGTCGCGCTGATCGCCCGAGCCGTGGCGCAGATCTACCGGTTCGTGAAGCTCGGTCAGCCGGTGCCGGCGGGCAGCCGTACGGACGACCCGAAGGCGCGCACGATCACCCTGGTCAAGGAGTTCCTCGGCCACACCCGGATGAACCGGTGGGGGATCGTCGGCTTCGCCCACTGGTTCGTCGCGATCGGCTTCCTGACGCTGCCGCCCACCCTCGCCCAGGCCTACGGCCAGCTGTTCCAGGCCGACTGGACGCTGCCGGTCATCGGCGGCTTCCTGCCGTTCGAGATGTACATCGAGTTCATCGGTGTGATGACGATCCTCGGCATCCTCGTGCTGATCGCCATCCGGCTGCTCAACCTGCCCTCCCGGGCGGGCCGCAAGTCGCGTTTCGCGGGCTCCAAGGCCTGGCAGGCGTACTTCGTCGAGTACGTCATCCTCACCATCGGCCTGGCGATCTACGCCCTGCGCGGCCTCGAGGGCGCCATCCACCACGTGGACCACTACGAGGCCGGCTACTTCGCCTCGTACCCGCTGGTCCTCGCCTTCAAGGACCTCGACCCGAACACCCTGCAGAACCTGATCTACTTCGTCGCGATGATCAAGATCGGCACCTCGCTGATCTGGATGATCACGGTCTCGCTGAACACCAACATGGGTGTCGCCTGGCACCGCTTCCTCGGCTTCCCGAACATCTGGTTCAAGCGGAACGCCGACGGCGCCACGGCCCTCGGCGGTCTCCAGCCGATGACCTCCGGCGGCAAGCCGATCGACTTCGCCGACCCCGGTGACGACGACGTCTTCGGTGTCTCCCAGGTGGAGCAGTTCTCCTGGAAGGGCATCCTCGACTTCTCGACCTGCACCGAGTGCGGTCGCTGTCAGTCGCAGTGCCCCGCCTGGAACACCGGCAAGCCGCTCTCCCCCAAGCTGCTGATCATGTCGCTGCGCGACCACGCGCACGCCAAGGCCCCGTACCTCCTCGCCGGTGGCGGCAAGACCATGGAGGGCGAGGAGAAGGCGTCCGAGGAGCAGCTCAAGGACGTGCCCGCGTCCGCGCTCGCCGAGGCCGAGCGCCCGCTGATCGGGACCGTCGAGGAGAACGGCGTCATCGACCCGGACGTCCTGTGGTCCTGCACCACCTGCGGCGCCTGCGTCGAGCAGTGCCCGGTCGACATCGAGCACGTCGACCACATCGTCGACATGCGCCGCTACCAGGTGATGATCGAGTCCGCGTTCCCGTCCGAGGCGGGCACGATGCTCAAGAACCTGGAGAAGAAGGGCAACCCCTGGGGCCTGGCGAAGAAGCAGCGCCTGGAGTGGCTCAAGGAGGTCGAGTTCGAGGTCCCGGTCGTCGGCAAGGACATCGAGGACCTCTCCGAGGTCGAGTACCTGTACTGGGTCGGCTGCGCCGGCGCCCTGGAGGACCGCGCCAAGAAGACCACCAAGGCCTTCGCGGAGCTGCTGCACATGGCGGGCGTCAAGTTCGCCATCATGGGCGGCGACGAGAAGTGCACCGGTGACTCCGCCCGCCGCCTCGGCAACGAGCCCCTCTTCCAGGAGCTCGGCATGGAGAACGTCATGGCGCTGAACATGGCGTTCGGCGAGGAGATGGACGACGAGGGCAAGGTCGTGCCCGAGTCGGCGAAGCCGAAGTCCGCGAAGAAGATCGTCGCCACCTGCCCCCACTGCCTCAACACCCTCGGCAACGAGTACCCGCAGCTCGGCGGCGACTACGAAGTCATCCACCACACCCAGCTGCTCCAGCACCTGATCGACGAGGGCAAGCTGATCCCGGTGACCCCGGTCGAGGGCCTGATCACCTACCACGACCCCTGCTACCTGGGCCGTCACAACAAGATCTACACGCCGCCGCGCGAGATCATGACCGCCGTCCCGGGCCTGCGTCAGCAGGAGATGCACCGCCACAAGGAGCGCGGCTTCTGCTGTGGCGCCGGTGGCGCGCGGATGTGGATGGAGGAGCGGATCGGCAAGCGCATCAACAACGAGCGCGTCGACGAGGCCCTCTCACTCAACCCGGACATCGTCTCCACCGCCTGCCCGTTCTGCCTCGTCATGCTGACCGACTCGGTCAACGGCAAGAAGAACGAGGGCAAGGCGAAGGAGTCCATCACGGTCGTCGACGTCGCCCAGCTGCTGCTGGAGTCCGTCAAGACCCCGGTCCCGGACGACGAGCCCCCGGCGGGCGCGGCGGAGACGGAGTCCGAGCCGGAGCCGCAGCCGGTGAAGTAGCCGCCCGCGTAAGGCAGTTGCCGTAGCGACGCCCCCGGTCCCGCCCGGACCGGGGGCGTCGTCGTGTCACAGCCCGTGCGGCTCACCGCTCCTCGGCTGGGAGCAACTTCTCGATCTCCGGCGGCAGGTCGTCGGTCATCCGCACCACCAAGAACGGTTCCTCGTCCGGCGAGAGGCGGATCGCCACGGCGTCGGCCGGGTCCAGGCCCTTGACCTCGTACGCCTCGTACACCGCCGGCTCGGCCGTGGCACCGGCCTCGCCG
This sequence comes from Streptomyces sp. SP18BB07, assembly GCF_036322545.1. Lineage (NCBI taxonomy): Bacteria > Bacillati > Actinomycetota > Actinomycetes > Kitasatosporales > Streptomycetaceae > Streptomyces > Streptomyces sp. SP18BB07. The sequence continues at coordinate 121,864 of NZ_JAQYWT010000359.1, read as the reverse complement.
GGTGTGTCACCGCAGGGCACCGCACGGGCCGTTCCCGCCCTGTCCCCCAACTCGAACCGCGCGTCGCCGCGGTCGCTGTAGCTGTCCCCTCCGTAATCCACCACGAACGCGCACTTCGCCGGGACCTCCCCCTCCCCGAACACCCGGTCGACCGCCGCGTTCACACCCTCGTCCTCGGCCGCGTGGACCAGGACGCGCACCTCGCCCCCCGGCGACTCACGGACCGCGATCGCGTCCTCGGTGTCGACGCCCTTGACGGCGTACGCCGAGTAGACGCCCAGATCCTCGACCGGCACCCGGTCCTCCGCACCGCCGCCCTGGTCATCACAGACGGAGTCCCGCGCGGTGCCCACCTTCGCGCCGAGGACGATGTCGACGTTGCCCGCCTCGAAGTACTGCCGGTCGCCGTAGTCCACGGCGAACACGCACGAGGCGGAACTCGTACCCCCGGTGTCGAATGCTCCGCACCCGACGGCCAGGGGGACCGCCGCCAGGGCGGCCAGGGGGATCCGTACACGATTTCCGCTCAGCATCATGTCTCCTACCGGTCCGACGGCTCACGTCACTGCCTCGCACCGCAGACGCACGACCACGGCGGAACGTTCGCCCGGACATCCCGGCCTGCCCTGTGCCTGACGAACCTCTTTCGCCCGCGTTGTCCCACCAACCTCAGTGGCCACAAAAATTTCTCGAATACACGTACAACCCACCGGCCCCCTCAGCGGTCTCCTGTTAGCCAACGACCTCCTTACGTCCTGTTGAAATCCAGGCGAACAGGGATGGAACGGGCACCCCATTGACTGCGGACGCCTGCCAGGCGTCCGCATGCAGCAGGAGATCCCCGCATGCACAAGCATCTGCGTCTCGCCCTCGCGACGGCCTCCGCGGCCGCGCTGACGGGCGGTCTGCTCACCTTCTCGGCCGTGACGGCGACGGCGGCCGACTCCGCCACGGTCCCGCAGGCCGACTTCAACAACGACGGCTTCGGCGACGTGGCCTTCTCGGCCGACGGCGCCTACGTGAACGGCAAGAAGGCCGCCGGCCAGATCGTCGTCCTCTACGGCACCGCCACCGGCGTCTCCTCCGCCAAGCGCACCGTCCTCAGCCAGGACAGCTCGGGCGTTCCCGGGACCGCCGAGGCGGGCGACGCCTTCGGCGCGGTCAGCGCGTACGGCGACTTCAACGGCGACGGCTACGACGACCTCGCGACCACGGCCTACAAGGAGGACGTGAGCGGTGACACCGACGGCGGCACGGTCGTCGTCCTGTGGGGTTCGGCGAAGGGCGTGACCGGAACCGGCAGCGTCACCATCACCGACCCGGCCGCCTCCTCCCACGACCGCTGGGGCAAGAACCTGGCCGCGGGCGACTTCGACGGTGACGGCACGGACGACCTGGTCGTCGGCAACACGTCCAGCACCCTCTACGTCCTCAAGGGCGGCATCGGCTCCACGGGCTCGGCGGTGGGCGGCCGGTACAAGGTCACGCCCCCGATCCAGTCCGGCTCCCCCTCGATGGGCCCGCTCAACATCCACGCGGGCGACGTCAACGGCGACAAGAAGACCGACCTCGTGGTCGACGGCTTCGAGACCGAGACCGACTCCGGCTGGAACACGAACTACTTCGTGCCCGGCACCGCGAGCGGCCTGAACGCCTCGTCCGCCACCACCCTGAAGCCGGGCGTGATCACCGCGATCGGCGACGTCAACGGCGACACCTACGGCGACATCGTCACCGGCACCCACTGGAACAACAAGACGCCCGACGGCACGACCATCCCGGACGCCGCGCTGGGCGGCAAGGTGAACGTCACCTACGGCACCGCGTCCGGTCCCGGTTCCTCGACGGGCTTCACCCAGGAGTCCGGCAACGTCCCCGGCGAGTCCGAGACGGACGACTACTTCGGTTACGAGCTGGACCTCGGCGACATCAACGGCGACGGGTTCCAGGACCTGGTCGTCGGCGCCCCGGGCGAGGACGTCGGCTCCATCGACGACGCCGGCTCGCTCACCGTCCTGTACGGCTCGGCGAGCGGCATCAACCTCTCCTCGGGCAGCCAGTACTTCACCCAGGACACGGCCAACGTCCCCGACAGCGCCGAGGCGTACGACGCGTTCGGCGCCGAGGTCAAGCTCGACGACGTCAACGGCGACGGCAAGGCCGACCTGCTGGCGGGCTCGTACGAGAACGCCGGCAACGGCTCGGTGCTCTACCTGCCGTCCAGCGGCACGAAGATCACCACGTCGGGCGGTCGCACCGTCAGCCCGAGCACCTCGGGCGTCTCCACGACGGGCTCCCCCGCCTTCGGCGTGAACTTCGCGAACTGACCACTGCCACGCCTTTCCCGGGCCCGCGTCCCTACCGGACGCGGGCCCTCCCCCACCCCCCTCCCACCGGAGCCCTCACCTTGCGCCAGCGCACGCTCCCCCTGACCGCCGCCCTGACCACCGCCCTCCTGACAGCCGTCCCGGCCCTCACGGCACCCCCGGCCGCCGCCGCCCCCGCCAGGCACACCGACGACTTCAACGGCGACGGCCACCGCGACTACGCGGCCTTCTCGTACGGCACCGCGACCCGCTACAGCGACGGTGGCGGCGTTCTGGTCACCTTCGGTACGGCGGCCGGCGGCCCCGGCACGAAGACCCAGTTCATCGACCAGGCGAGCGCCGGCGTCCCCGGCGCCGACGAGTCGGACGACTTCTTCGGCGAGTTCCGTACCGCCGCCGACTTCAACAAGGACGGCTACGGCGACCTCGCGGTCTCCGCCAACGGCGAGGACGTCGGCAGCGCCAAGGACAACGGCACGGTGACGATCCTCTGGGGAAGCCCGAAGGGCCTCGCCGGCGGCACCACCGTCCCGTTCAAGGGACCGAAGGGCGCCTCCGGCGAGGCCGTCGACCTCGCCACCGGCGACTTCGACGGCAACGGCCACCCGGACCTCGCCCTCGTCCGCGCCGGCAAGGCGTACGTCTACCGGGGCGCGATCACCAAGTCGGGCGTGAAGGGCGCCGTGACGGTCCTGGACAAGAGCGACTCGCACTTCCACGCCACCGCCCTGATCTCCGGCAAGGTGAACACGGACGGCAAGACCGACCTCGTCGTCATCGGCGACGTCGTCACCGACACCACCCTCGCCTCCGACGCCTGGTTCGTCTCCGGCGGCAAGACGAAGCTGTACCCCGGCAAGACCCTGCGCATCGAGTCCGTGAAGGCGAACGGCGGCCAGGCCGAGCGCGGCGGCGACGGCGTCATCGCCGACTTCGACAAGGACGGCGACGGCGACATCGCCATCGGCACCCCGGTGTACGACCGGACCAAGGGCCGCGTGACGCTCTGGTACGGCGGCGCCTCAGGCCCGTCGAAGTCGGCCCGCTTCACCCAGGCCACGTCCGGCATCACGGGCACCCCGGAGTCGTACGACGCCTTCGGCGACGCGATCAGCGCCGGCGACGTGAACGGCGACGGCTACCGCGACCTGGCGATCGCCGCTCCGGGCGAGTCCGTCGGCAGCCGCGCGCAGGCGGGCGGCGTCCACGTCCTCTACGGCGGCTCGTCCGGCCTGACCACCAAGAACTCCCAGTGGCTCGCCCGCGACACGGCGGGCGTGCCCGGCGACCTGTCCACCGGCGAGTACTTCGGCCACACGATCCGCCTCCGCGACACCGACCGCGACGGCAGGGCCGACCTGTACGTGATCGGCGAGAACGGCTCCCTGGTCCTGCGCGGCTCCACGAAGGGCGTGACGACGACCGGCGCCACCGTGGTCGAGGGCGACACGGTCCGCGGCATGCTCCAGTGACGCCATGACCGCCCCCGGGTGATGCGACGACCCAAGCCTGCGGAGATAATTCCTGTACGGGGGCAAAAACCCACGAACAGCGGAAAGCCGGCGATTCCCATGGCCGAACACCCGAACGCAGCACTCGTCCGCAAGGGCTACGACGCCTTCACCCGGGGCGACATGGACACCCTCCGCTCCCTGATGGCCTCGGACTGTACGCACCACGTCCCCGGCAGCCACCTGCTGTCGGGCGACCACAAGGGGCAGGACGCGATCATCGGCCTGTACCACCGCCTCTTCGAGGAGACCGGCGGGACGTTCGACGTTACGCTCAGCCACGTCTGCGTGGACGGCCGGGGCCACGCCGTCTCCGTGCACCGCTACACCGCCGAGCGCGGCGGCAAGCGCATCGAGCAGAACGGCTGCCTCGTCTTCCGGATCGTCGGAGACAAGTTCACGGACATCGACGAATGCCAGGAGGACATGGACAAGGAGGCGGACTTCTGGTCCTAGCCCTCCCGGCTCCTGGCTCCGGTACTACAACCCCGCGCGGCCTCCAGGTGTCACACAGGTGAACCAGCCACACCCTCGACATCCGGCCACCCACCTGGAGCCCCCGTGCACAGACGGACGCACAGACGGACGTACGCCCTGGCCGCCGCCACCGTGGCGACCGCCACCGCCACCACGGCGGCCCTCGCCCTCACCCTCGCGCCGACCGCGACCGCCGCCCCCACCGCCGTGACCAGCGACTTCAACGCCGACGGCTACGCGGATCTCGCCGTCGGCGTCCCCGACGGAGCCGTGAACGGCAAGGCCAAGGCCGGCTATGTGAACCTCGTCTGGGGCGGGGCGAAGGGCCTCGGCAGGAACGGCAGCATCCGGGTCAGCCAGGCCACCGCCGAGGTTCCCGGCACCCCCGAGGCGGGCGACCGCTTCGGCACCTCCGTGCTGCTCGCGGACCTGAGCGGTGACGGCCTCGCCGAGCTGATCGTCGGCGCGCCCGGTGAGGACGTCACCGGCCGGGGCGCGGACGCGGGCACGGTCACCGTAGTCGGCGGCGCGAGGACCGGCACGGGCCCGGCGTCCAACGCCCTCACCGGGCCGTCGGTGAACGCGGCGTACGGCTGGTCGGTCGCGGCGGCGGACCTGACCGGCGACGGCGGCCGGGACCTCGTGGTCGGCGGCCGGGACAAGGTCGTCATGCGGGCCGCCGTCGACAACGGCGAGGACCTGGTCGTCACCACCGTCCTCGCCGCCCCGATGGGCGGCCGCGCCCCGCTCCTCGCCACCGGCGACTTCACCGCCGACGGCACGGACGACCTCGCCCTCGCCTACCACACGGTCAACGCCCCCTCCACTCAGTCGCACGTCCGGCTGTGGACCTGGGACGAGGCCGAGCGCCGGATGGCCAACACCTGGAACTCCGACAACGGCGCCGCCTCCGCGCTCGCCGTCGGCGACTTCGACGGCGACGGTCTGGACGACCTGGCCCTCGGCGAGTGCCGGGAGATCGCCGACGAGAACATCGACGACCCGTGCGGCCCGGAGTCGTACGCCGAGGGCGGCGGCATCCACCTCGAGTACGGCGACGCGAAGGGCTCCTTCGGCCTGCGCTCCCAGACCCTCAACCAGGACACCGCCGGCGTCCACGGCGTCGCCGAGGACGGCGACCGCTTCGGCGCCTCCCTCGCCGTACTGGACGTCAACCGCGACGGCCGCGACGACCTGGTCGCGGGCGCCCCAGGCGAGGCCATCGGCACCCGCGCGGCGGCCGGCGCGGCCACGCTGCTGCTGGGCCACGCCGGCGGCCTCGTCGACGAGTACGGCGAGGCGTCCTCCGTGCCGTACCACCAGGACCGCCCCGGTGTCCCCGGCGTCGCGGAGACGAACGACGCCTTCGGCACGGCCGTCGCCACCGGCGACTACGACAAGGACGGCACCCCGGACACGGCCGTCGGCGCCCCCGGCGAGAACGCGAGGTCCGGCGGCGTCTGGGTCTTCCCGAAGACCTCGGTCACCGGCTCCCGCGCCCTCACCCCGAAGAACCTGGGCCTGCCGTCGCCGTCATCGGCCCTGTCGTACGGCAGGTTCATGAGCAGCCGTTGAGAGCAGCCGTTGAGAGCAGCGTTGAGACCAGTCGATAGGCCGCCGACCTGCGCGGCGGCCCTGACCGACGCACCCCTCACCCGTCCCTGACGATCCCTTAGGGGATGTCACAGCTCGGCCGCAAAGCCGGGCCGGTTGGCCCCGGCCCGGCACGCGGCCGCTCGGGACCAGGTACGTTCGATGACGTGGCTGGATTCAGGATCGGACGCGGCCGGGACAACGGCGCTCCTCAAGCGCGACCGCACAACCCTCCGTACGGACAGCAGGCCCCGCAGGCCGGCGGCCCGTCGTACGGCTACCCCCAGACGCCCCCCGGACCGCCGTACGGCGGCGGGCGCGGCGGTCAGGGCGGCTGGCCCCAGACGCACGGCGGCGCCCCCGGCGGTTACGGGACCCACGGGGGCCATGGGGGCCGTGGAGGGCCCGGCCATCACGGTGAGCCGGAGTACTTCGGCGACGACGGCGGGCACCCCCACGGCGTGGACCCGTACGCGGCCAACAACCCGGGGCACACCCAGATGTTCGCCGTCGGCGAGGACCCGTACCAGCAGGGCGACACCTACCGCGCGGGCAGCGCCCCGGCGGCGCCGCTCGGCCCGCGGCTGCCCTGGAAGGCCCTGCTCAAGGGCATCGTCACCAGCCCGAACCAGACGTTCCTGGTGATGCGCGACTACGCGGTGTGGGGCCCCGCCCTCATCGTGACGTTCCTGTACGGCCTGCTGGCCGTCTTCGGCTTCGACGCCGCGCGCGAAGAGGCGATCAAGGCGACGCTCTCGGCGGCCGTTCCCATCGTGCTGGTCACCGGCGTGACGATGGTGGTCAGCATCTTCGTCCTGGGCGTTGTCACCCACACCCTCGCCCGCCAGCTCGGCGGCGACGGGGCCTGGCAGCCCACGGTCGGCCTCTCGATGCTGATCATGGCCCTGACGGACGCGCCCCGTCTGGTCGTCGCGATGTTCGCGGGCGGCGATGCCTCCTTCGTCCAGATCCTCGGCTGGATCACCTGGGTCGCGGCGGGCGCCCTCCTGACCATCATGGTCAGCAAGTCCCACGACCTTCCCTGGCCCAAGGCGCTGGGCGCCTCGGCGATCCAGCTGGTGGCGATCCTGTCGCTGATCAAGCTGGGCACGTTCTGACCACAGGTGACGAGTGAGGGGCTCCCGGCGACAAGCCGGGAGCCCCTTCTCTTTGTCCGGAAGCCGCGCGGGGCACCGACGGCGGCTGGACCTGTTGCCGACGGCGGCTGGAGCGGGCGGAGTTGCGCTGTGTGATGATGCTGAAAACTGACCGGCCCTGGGGTGGGACCGGGTGCATGAGAAGGGCGGGGGCCGGCGTGGGCAAGGGCGGGGAGTCCATATCGGACGAGGAGTGGGAGCGCTTCCTCCGTGAAGCCGAGGCGGGGAGCAAGGACGCGCCCGAGGAACCGTCGGCGCGGGCCCGCATGGTGGCGGGGCGGCTGCGGAACGCCCCCGCCGAGCCGACGCCGTGGCGGAGTCACCAACCGCCCCGGCGCCGGAGAGGCAAGGGCTGGTACGTGATCGGTGTGCTCGTCGCGGTCGCGTTGCTGGTGGTGGCACTGGCGCCGGGGCGGGTGGTCGGCTGGTTCGCGGGCGAGGGTGGCGAGAGCACGCCGCTGGCCGTGGAGTCGGAGCGGCCGGACCAGCCGCCGCCGACGGAGGCGGCAGCCCTGGAGCCGACCTTGAAGCAGCCGTTCCGGGGCTCGCCCGCGGCGCGCTGGGGCGACGGGGCGGCCGGGCTCGGCCTGCCCGAGGCACGGGCGACCGGCTGGATGAGCAAGGAGCAGGTCGCGCAGGCGCTCACGGAGAGCCGGGACTTCCTCGCCGCGTCCAGTCTGGACCCCGGTGTGCTGCGCGGGGACCGCCCGAAGAAGGCGATCGCGTTGCTCAATCCGCACCAGCAGGACGTCCAGGACTACCTGGCGGCCGCGTTCCGTTCGCCCAGCCGCGACAACGACCCGCTGCTGCTGTTCAGCCGCTTCGAGAACGCGAAGGTCCGGCTGGTCGGGGACGTGATCAAGACCCGGGGCCGCATCACGTACCGCGAGGGCAAGCGCGGCGCGGTCGAGGTGACGACCGATGTCACGTACGTCTATCCGGTGGTCCGCGCCGCGGCGGGAAGCGACGAGGTCGCCCGCACCATCGTGCGCCGCGAGATCGTGATGAGCTGGGACGACCCGGCGAAGATCATCACCGAGCCGGGCACGTTCTCGCTGATCTCCTACAAGGCGGACACCACCAACGGCGGCTGCGACACCTACACCGGCTATTTCACCCCCGCGTTCGACTCGGACCGCGAGACGCCACCCTCGGGCCACGGCCCGGCCCTCGACCCGTACGACCGCAGCACGACGATGGACGAGCGCATGCGCCAGTCGGACGAGGAGGACTGCGGCAAGGCTTCGCGGACGTGAGCCCGGCTGATCGGGCTGGCGGGCTGATCGGCGGCGATCCGCAGTGCACGCTCGGCCATGGGCCCCTCGATGACTGATCGAGGGACCCGGCCGCCTACCGCCTACGCCCTCAGAGCGCTTCCGTGTTCGCCTTGGCCGCCTCGCCCGATCGGTGAACCGGAGGCAGGACACTCCACGGGAAGTTGATCCACTCGTCGGTCCGCTTCCACACGTACTCGCACTTCACGAGGGAGTGGGACTTCTCATAGATCACGGCCGACCGGACCTCGGCGACGGCGTCGAGGCAGAAGTCGTGGACGAGCTTGAGCGTCTTGCCCGTATCGGCGACGTCGTCCGTGATCAGGACCTTCTTGTCGGAGAAGTCGATCGCGTTGGGCACGGGGGCGAGCATGACGGGCATGTCGAGGGTCGTGTTGACGCCGGTGTAGAACTCGACGTTCACGAGGTGGATGTTCTTGCAGTCGAGGGCGTACGCGAGCCCGCCGGCGACGAAGACCCCGCCGCGGGCGATGCTGAGCACGATGTCGGGCTCGTACCCGTCGTCGGCGATGGTCTGCGCGAGTTCGCGTACGGCGGTGCCGAACGCCTCGTAGGTGAGGTTCTCGCGGACCGGGGGCGCGCTCGACATGCTCACACCTGCGTCCGGTGGAAGTTGAGGAAGGACCGGGAGGCGGTCGGGCCGCGCTGCCCCTGGTAGCGGGAGCCGTAGCGCTCACTGCCGTACGGGAACTCGGCCGGCGAACTGAGCCGGAACATGCACAACTGCCCGATCTTCATGCCCGGCCAGAGCTTGATGGGGAGCGTGGCGAGGTTCGACAGTTCGAGGGTCACGTGCCCCGAGAAGCCGGGGTCGATGAACCCGGCGGTGGAGTGGGTGACGAGCCCGAGCCGGCCGAGGGAGCTCTTCCCCTCCAGCCGCGAGGCGAGGTCGTCGGGGAGCGAGATGACCTCGTAGGTGCTGGCGAGCACGAACTCGCCGGGGTGGAGGATGAACGGCTCGTCCCCCTCGGGTTCGACGAGCCGTGTGAGGTCCGACTGTTCGATGGAGGGATCGATATGCGGGTACCGGTGGTTCTCGAACACCCGGAAGAAGCGGTCGAGACGCACGTCGATGCTCGACGGCTGCACCATGGTTTCGTCGTACGGATCGATCCGCACCCGACCGGCGTCGATCTCGGCCCGGATGTCCTTGTCTGAGAGAAGCACGCCCCGAGGATACGCAAGACGCGCGGGCCGCCCACCATCAGGACGGACTCCGCGCGCCTCGACGACCGACCGCCGTGGGTGGTCGTAGTCGTTCGTTACCACTGATATCGCTGATACCGCTGTTACCGCTGTTACCGCTTCTCCAACGCCACCGGCACGACACTGCGCAAGCGCGCGCAGCGTGGGCAGCGCATGAGCCGACCGGGGCCGAGTCGCTCGGCCTGCTGCATCGGGAACGAAGCGGTGCTGAACACGTGCCCATCGGCACAACGGACGACGGTGCGCTCCATCAAGTCCAAGAGTCCCTTCCCCAAGAGCCGCGTCTGGCTGTCGACCTACGTCGACCTGACGACGAAGCGCCACATTACGGGATGAACGGGACGGCCCTCCAGGCGGCACTCCGTACCGTTGCGAGCCCCGCCCGGACCCTCTTCCGCGCCTCCACCGTACGCCCCAACTCCCGCGCCCCGCAGCCCCGTCCCGCCCCACGAAACGCACCCGGGCCCCACGGCTTCAGCGCGCGGGGCCCGACATGAGGTAAAGTAACGACGCGTTCCGACACCGGCACCAACCGGCGTCTTACGCGGGTGTAGTTTAATGGTAGAACATCAGCTTCCCAAGCTGAGAGCGCGAGTTCGATTCTCGTCACCCGCTCCACGCGAAACCCCCAGGTCAATGACCCGGGGGTTCTTCGTTGTCTAGACCGGTGGGCGGGTAGCGCACCGCAACCGCACCATAAGGACTCGGCTACGTCCCGGTGGCCTCCTCCTTGTGGTGCGCGGAGTCGCCCGTGTGGTTCTTCGCACGCTCGGCGCGCACCATCTCGTCAAGGCCGGCCGCCAAGTGTGGCATCCTCGCGCAGAGCCACAGGCACCCGAAGCGGCCCGGATCCGGTCCGACGAGGCATCCGCACGTTCCGCAAGACGTCGAAGCCGACGAGCCGCAATTCCACGACCCCAGGCTTCACGTCACGCACGTACACGGCGTGAACGCCCCAGGCATGCCGCAGCCGTTCAGCCGAGGCCGCCACATCCGCAGGTTCCTGCCCCGGAGCCAGCCTCAGCCGAAGCCGTAGGCCGGTCGAGGGGGGCCGGATCATGCCCCGCCGAGGCGGCACCGGCCGGACCTCCCGACGAGTGGGCGCCTTGACCGCCAACGCCCGCCAACGGGACGGCGGGACCGTCAGGCCACACGCGTCCATGGTCGAGGAGTACGAGGCCAGCAGCCGGGCCGCCGACAGCGGCAGCCCGACCGTGGACCAGTACGCCGCAGGGTGGGCGTGCCGGGCGTAGAGCGCGCCGCCGCCTATCGCAGCAAGCGGCGCACCCCACTCGGCGAGCGTCATCCGGTCGGCCACAGCGATCAGCCCGCCTGTGCCATCGGGAAGGCACCCGGAGCCACGGCGGTGGCCCGGTAGGCGATGCCATGCCTCTGCTGCCCGTTGAACACGCTCTCCCACGGCCGGGCGATGAGCCCCGGCAGCGAGACGGGAGCACCGACCGTCAGCCCGTCGGTCACCCCGCTCTCGGGGATGGTGACCTGGATCAGGGACGACTCACCCTCGTCGATGAAGACGACACCGACCGTCATCAGTGCCTCACCGCTCACGGCGTCCTTGGCAATCTCACCGGTCTGCCGGTCGCGCCCCTTCGGCGCCGGCGCTTCGGTGAGCATGATCGTGGCGGACGAGGCGTCAACACGGATCACACGCACAGCGATTGCTCCTTCGATTCGATCAACTCGCCACCTGACAAGTTGGCTTAGCAAGCTCGCTTAGAGATGCCAAGTTGACTTGTCAAGTGGCTTACTGGCGACCAACGAGCGGGATCGTCAACGCGAGCGCACCATGAACCCAGGCAGCACAGAGGAGGGCGCGCCATGGACGAACAACACCGCGCGCAGGAGCCGCAGTCGTGGGGCCCCCGCAACTCTCAAGGGTCAGCGCCACCGCCGAACGCATGGTCCGCGCCACCGCAAGGCCCCCCGCCAAGCAGCCCCTACCAGGGAGAGACGCCACCCCGGCCGAAAAAGCGACGCCGCGTGTTCCTGTGGCTCTTCCTAGCCATCCAGATCCTGTTTCTGATCTGGGTGATCACGGGCGCCGCGAGCGGCAGCGGCACACCCGAAGAGTGCCGAGGCCGGACCGGTGACGCCTTGCAGCTGTGCGAGGACGCGAGCGACGTCGGAACCACCATCGGCGTGGGACTCATCATCGGTCTGTGGGCAGCCGTCGACGTCATCCTCGGTTTCTCATACGTGGTCTACCGGCTCGCCAGCCGCCGCACTTGAGACAGGCCATCGCAGCCCAGCAGCAGGCAGCCCGCCGGTTCAGGTAAGCCGGTAGGTGTCTTCGAGTTCCTGCCGATCAGCGGGCAGCAGCACATCAGCGACTTGCAGGGCTTCACCGGAAGCGTCGCACGCGACGACCAGGACGCTGAGGACGGGCACACCGTCCGGCAGCTCCAGAAGTTCAGCCTCACTCCGCTCAGGGAGCCGAGCCGAGACACGTTCTGTCACATGGTCGAAGCGGACTTTCTTCCGCGTCTCAAGGTGAGCGCGGGCGCCGTCGCTCAGAGGCTGCGCGCCCTCCAAGTCTGTGCCTTCAACCAGGCCGGCTGGGAAGTATGACGAGACCAGCTCGACGGGTTCGCCGTCCTCGACGACGAGGAACCGACGCACGAGCACCTTGGCACGCTTCGACAAGCCGAGAGCAGAGGCTACGCGCGCCGGAACAGGAACCCGACCGACCTCGACCAGCCGCCCAGAGGTCGTCTCATCACGTGCGAGCGCTTCACTCCCCCGGCGATCCTTGTGCTCCACGACGGCCGGGCATCCGCGGACGATCGTGCCGTATCCCTGCCGGGACTCCAGCCAGCCGTCACGCTTCAGCAGTTCCAACGCCCGCACGACGGTCGGGCGGGACATCCCGAAGGACTGCACCAACTGGTTCTCACTGGGCACCCGAGTGCCAGCCGGATAGGTGCCGTCCTCGATGCGGCGCTGAATCGTCTGCGCGAGGCGTATGTACTTCGGTGCCTCCACTTCATACGCCATGAACGCCGCCGCCTGTCGAGATTGGCCAAGTCAACTGGTCAACCAGACTAGCGACAACTGGGCCGTCAGAACAGCACGGGCCCGAAGACCTCATCAGGCAACCAGGCGTCGGCCATGGTGAACGAGACAACCGTCCCACCGAAGCGGCCGGGACCGGAGTGCCACGAGTCGGCGATGGGGTCGACGAGGAGCAGACCGCGCCCGTGGGCATCGCCGGCGTCCGGTTGCCGCATGCGCACACTCGCCGGGAACCCAGGATTGTGCACCTCGCATGCTGCCAAGTGAACGCGCCAATCCGCCTCTTGGTGACAGGCCCCGGCCTGGACGGTGAACTGCCTCCCGATGACCTGCGCGGCATGCTCGGCCCGCTCGTCCACGCCTTCACGGCGAAGGATGTGGAGCCGATCAGCTCGGTCCTGGAGTGGCACCCCTCCGAGGCAACCGGGATGCTCGCCGCGACGGCCCGAGGCGTACGCGGCACATGCGAGATGCGGGACGCCGGCCTTCCCGTCCCTCTCACCGACGAAGGGCCGACCGTCCATGAGGCCGACCTGGACGAAGCGCTCAGCCGCAGCCAGTTGGCCCGTGCCATCACGACGACCGCCACCCTGGACGAGGTCGAAGCACTCAGCCGTGAGATCTGCGGGTACTCAGAGATCGACTACGAGCGCAACAAGGCCACGTGGCTCAAGGACCAACCACCGGCGAAGCTCGACCCCGAGACTGCACTGGCGCAACTCGATCAGTTCGAGGCCGAGGCCCGAAGCCGCGGAGTCACCCACACGACATTCCGCCGCATCACCGAGGCACTGAACTTCAACGGCTCCCTACGCGAGGACCTGCGCCAACTGCTGATCAACAGCCGTCCGGAGAAGTACGACGCGCCCTTGTGGCGGATCACAGCCCCTGCTGAGTAACAACCTTCTTCACGGGTTCAAGCCCCGGCTGCGCTCCGCTCCGCCGGGCGCGCTTCCCGGCTCTGGCCGCGCCCGCGCTCCTGCCTTCGGCCCGCTCGGCGCTGCCGCCGCCGACGCGCGCCCACATGTGGATAGGACCGGTGGCCATGAGTCGATCAGCGCATTGCGCGGCGCACGGTCAAGGCGATGCCTCCGGCGGGGGATCGGCCGGCACCGGGATGGAGGGGGCGCCGTTCCCGACCGCGGGCCCATGGATGGCGTGCGTGGTGGGCTCCCATCCCGTCCACCATCGACCCAGGCAGAGCCGAGCAGACGCGGCCCATGGCGTCCAGGTCGTTCGTACAGTGGCGCGCTCCACCTGAACGCCATGAACCACGCCCGCTCCACGTTGTGTGGGTCGACGGCGGACGGGATGGGAGCTGGGGTGAGTGGTGAGGGGCGGTGCGGCTTCGGCTATACGGTCGAAGGAACTCAAGGCAGCACGCCCGGAGTCCCCTCAGAGTGTGGAGATCGCAGAGTGAGTTACCCCTACGAACTGGGCGGAGAGATCCTGTGGGACGCGGGCTACCACAGCGGACTGCTGTACCTCTCCCTTGCGCAGGGCGCGGCGGAGTTCCTGGAGCTATCGACCGGTCTGACACCGACCCCTCAGGGCAGCTGCGACATCGAGCTGCCGACGTTCCGGGCTTTCGTGCAGGGTCTGTACGGCACATACTCCTCGGCCGGGAATCCGGTGCTGCGTGGTCTGACGCGCGACCTACTGATCACCTCGCTCGTCCTCCTGGAGTACGCGGAGGCTCCAATCACACTGAAGCCCGAGCACGAGGAGGCCCTCAGGGATGACAGGGCCGTCTTCACTCGTTCCATGGGATAGGACATGCGGCTAGAGCTACGGAGCGGATGGTTCTTGTGCCCCTGCCGTGCCCGATCGACCGGGAACTGACGGGGAACCACGGTGATTGCAGGGCAACACACAGGAGAACGGCCCCCGACCGATTACCTGGTCAGGGGCCATTTACCTGCGGTGGGTGTGGGATTTGAACCCACGGTGACATCGCTGCCACGACGGTTTTCAAGATCGCGTAAGGGTGACTGGCCTGTTGAGGCTTCACCGCCCGCGTTTGCTGCCTCGCTGACGTGGATCGCGTACACAGAGGGTCCAGGAATCGCGTGTCCCCCTACGCTTCTATAACCAGCGACCAACGGGGGCAGCAGCGTGGGTCTCTTCGTCGGCATACTCGTGATCGCCATCGGACTTCCAGTGCTTGGCATCCTGAGCCGCAAGGTCAGTGACGGCCAGCTCTGGCGGACCGGGATGGCCATTTGGTTCGTGGGCTCCCCGGCGGTGCTCGGTCTTGGCGGTTGGCTGATCTACCGGAGTCTCTGAACCGCTACGGATCGAGAGGTGGGACAGGAGGCGCACAAAGAGCGGTGATCCCGACCACCGAAGACACTGGAAGCCGCACAGGGTGCGTGTCTGACTGCGTGACAACGCCAGCGAACAACAGCGGACGAGCGCGGACGTCAGCGGACCATCAGCGCAGGTGCGAGGTACACCAGCCCAAGGCCGAGGGCCAACCCAAGTTGCTTCGGGACGAAGCGGTCGTCCTCCAAAGCTCGGCGCTACGCTCCCGCCGGCACAGCTTCCTCATGTGAACGTCGTCGGCAGCGGGGCTGAGGCTGGACGGCGCTGAAGAAGACGTCAGCGCAGGGACGGCGAACAAGCCGCCCGCCGAGAACTGCTCTCTCCGCCTCCGAGCCGACGGCGCCCCCTTCCCGGTGTGCGCCTGCAATGGGACCCCCTCCGGCCGGTACCCCATCGCAGGGCATGCGCGATCCAACCTCCACTGAAACGGCCCGCCTGCTCCATCAAGCGACTGCGCGCCCACGGCGTGCCCGTAAGACCGGTCAACCGCGGTCAACAGCGGTGTGATCCTGCCCCGACAGGCCCCGCAGCAGGATCTATATGCCCAGGTCAGAGACCCGGGGGTTCTTCGTTGTCTAGACCGGTGGGCGGGTGGCGCACCACAACCGCACCATAAGGACTCGGCTACGTCCCGGTGGCCACCGCAGGTGGCGGCGCAGCTCGGGGAGCAGGAAGTCGGGGAGGTGGACGGTGCGTTTGCCCGCCCTGGTCCTGGGGTCGCCGGTGACGCGCCCGCCGTTGGTCAACTCGGGGGAGCGAGCGTGATCCGTAGGGAACATTCATCGAGATCGGCGCTGTGACGGCTTGGTTCGGCCAGTTCCTCCGGGCGGAGGGAGGCGAAGGCGCCGAGCAGGACCATCAGGCGCCGGCGTGGGCCCATGGAGTCGGCGAGGTCGAAGACCTGCTCGATGGTGGCGGTGGGGCGTTCGTCTGCCTCCTCCTTGCCCGCGAACTTGATACGGCACGGGTTGCAGCTCAGGAGGTCGTCGTCGACCGCCGTCTGCAGGATGGCCTTCAACAGCCGGTACGACTTCGCGACCGTGGTGACGCCAGTCGCCTTCAGACGCTCGGCCCGCCATGTACGGGCGGAGGGCGGGGTGATCGCGTGCAGGTTCTTGCCGCCGAAGGCCGGCAGGATGCAGGCGCAGCAGGACGTCGTAGCGGTCGACCGTGGTGGGCGCCAGGCCACGCTCCTCCATCCAACGGAGTGCGTGCTTCTCGAAGTTCACGGCTCCGGCGTCCAGGTCGCGCCAGTGGTTGCGCTCGATGCACGAGTCTCGGTCTCGTCGGGAGAGTTGGTGCGCCGCCGTACGTAGTAAAGGCATCCACCCGGCGCCCACTGAGCGCACCACGCGCGCGGGCCGTAGCCCGGCTCGCGTTAAGTTCCGCAGCCGGCTGGCTCATTCGTACCTCGGTGCTGGGTGGCGAGGCTTGGAGGCCGCATACTCGGTGATCGTTGCGGTGCCGTCGGGACGGTGGTTGTTGCGCCCGATTCGGTGGTCAGACAGGGAAGGACATGGGGGACATGAGTGGTGCCAACCGGCCGATAATGCCGGAATCGGTGGACAGTCCGGCTCGCCGCAAACAGCCGACAGGCAAGGCGGCGCAGTGGCTGCTGCGTCACCGGGTGCAGCCGGTCGGGCCGGCAGCCGGTGAGAGTCATGCCGAGCCGCACGCCTGGTGGAAGGTGATGTGCCTGACCGGGGTCGACTACTTCTCCAGTCTGGCCTACGTACCGGCGATCGCCGCTTTGGCCGCCGGGGCGGTCTCGCCTCTGGCGACACTGCTGATCGTGGCGCTGACGTTGCTGGGAATGCTGCCGATGTACCGGAAGGTGGCCAGGGAGAGCCCGCACGGCGCGGGGTCGGTCGCCATGCTGGAGGATCTGCTGCCGTTCTGGTGGGGCAAGCTGTTCGTGCTGGTCCTGCTCGGATTCGTGGCCACCTCGTGGATCATCACCATCACGTTGTCCACGGCGGACGCCTCCGTACACGTCGTGGAGAACCCCTTCTTCCCCGCCGCGCTCCACGGCCACGAGGTCGCCCTGACCGTGGCGCTGTTGCTGATCCTGGGCGGTGTCTTCCTGCTCGGGTTCAGTGAGGCGGTCAGTGTCGCCATCCCGTTGGTCGCCGTGTTCCTGGCGCTCAACGCCGTCGTCATCGCCGTCGGCCTGGTCCATGTGTTCACGACGGACGGCGCGCTGTCGGCCTGGACCGACGCGCTCGTCGACGGTGGAGGCGGCTTCGGTGACCTTGCCGGTCCGGCGCTGCTGGCCTTCCCGCTGCTGGTGCTGGGCCTGTCGGGCTTCGAGACCGGAGTGAGCATGATGCCGCTCGTGGCGGCCGAGGGTGCCGACGCCGAGCAGCGGCTGCGCTCGAGGATCCGCAACACCCGCCGGCTTCTCACCACCGCCGCTGTGATCATGAGCGTCTACCTGTTGGCCGCCAGCTTCGTGACCACCGTCCTCATCCCGGAGAAGGAGTTCGAGCCCGGTGGTGCCGCCAACGGCAGGGCGTTGGCCTGGCTCGCCCACGAGCATGTCAGTGAGGCGTTCGGCACCGTCTACGACGTCAGCACCATCCTCATCCTGTGGTTCGCCGGCGCTTCCGCCATGGCCGGGTTGATCAACATCGTTCCCCGCTACCTGCCCGACTACGGCATGGCCCCCGAGTGGGGGCGCGCGGTGCGTCCGGTCGTCATCGTCTACACCGCCCTCTGCATCGTGATCACCATTGCCTTCGACGCCGACGTCGATGCGCAGGCCGGTGCCTACGCCACCGGAATTCTGGCGATGATGGTCTCCGGCGCCTTCGCCGTGACCGTCTCCGTCGCACGCAGTCGTCGGCGCGCGAGTACGGTCGGCTTCGCCCTGCTCACCGCGGTCCTGCTCTACGCCCTGATGGCCAACATCATCGACAAGCCCGACGGCATCGCCATCTCCGGCTTCTTCATCCTGGGCATCATCATCGTGTCGCTGATCTCCCGCGTCTCGCGCACCACCGAACTGCGCGCCGACCGCATCGTTTTCGACGAGACCGCCCGCCGGTTCATCGCCGACACCCTCGCCCACGACGAGTCCATCAACATCATCGCCAACCGGCGCCAGGCCGGCGACTTCGCCGAGTACAGCGCCAAAGAGCGCGAGCAGCGCGGCACGAACCCGGTGCCGGGCCTCGCCGATGTGCTCTTCCTGGAGATCGACGTGGTCGATCCGTCCGACTTCAGCGAAACCCTCAGCGTCCACGGCGTGGAGGTGGACGGCTACCGCATCCTGCGTGCCGAGGCGCCAGCCGCCCCCAACGCCATCGCCGCCGTCCTTCTCGCCTTGCGCGACGCCACGGGTGTGCGGCCGCACTGCTACTTCGCCTGGGCCGAGGGCAGCCCCCTGGTGCACATGATCCGTTACTTCCTCCTCGGCCGCGGTGACACCGCCCCGGTCACCCGCGAGATCATCCGCAGCAACGAACCCGACCCCGACCGCCGCCCCGGGATTCACGTCGGCGGCTGAGCCTGTCACTTCCGCGTGGGGACGCGGCGGACCGCAGACCGAAAGGGAGCAGGCGTGATGACGGATTCCGACGATCCCTACCGCCGTCTCTCCGGCGTACCCGGTACGTTCTTTTCCTGCTGATCTACCGGCCCTGAACCCTCGGCCACCCGGGCGAACGCCGACACAGGCACGCGATCCAGACCGCAAGGGCGGCGACCGACAACTTCGGCCGGATCCGGCGCATGGCCCGCTCCTTCTCGTACGGCGGTACTGGGCCTGCTGTTCATAGCCAGTCCCGGCGTTTGAACACCACGTACAGGCCGACGCAGACCAGGGCCATCAGCATGATGGCGAAGGGGTAGCCGAGAACCCAGTGCAGCTCCGGCATGTGATCGAAGTTCATGCCGTAGACCGTGCCGATGAGGGTGGGTGCGAAGAGGATGGCCGCCCAGCTGGAGATCTTCTTGATTTCGTTGTTCTGCGCGTGGCTCGCCTCGGCCAGGGCCTTCATCTCCTCGTTCTGGGCCTGCGAGACGAGGGTGGCGTTGACGGTGAGGATGTCGCCGAGCATCTGCCGGAAGCCGTCGACGCGTTCGGCGACGGTGGTGGCGTGGTCGGCGACGTCGCGCAGGTAGCGCTGGAGTTCCTCACTGGTGCCGTACTTGTCGAAGCCCGCCTCCAGGCCGCGCATGATGGTCAGCAGCGGACGGGTTGCCCGCTGGAAGTCGACGACCTCGCGGGAGAGTTCGTAGATGCGGCGGGACACCTTCGGGTCGCCGCCGAAGACCTCGGTCTCGATCTCGTCGATGTCGTTCTGCAGGCCGGCCACCACGGGCGCGTATCCGTCGACGACCGCGTCGAGGATGGCGTAGAGCACCGCCTCCGGGCCCATCGCCAGCAGCTCAGGGTCGTCCTCCAGACGCCGCCGGACCGCGCCCAGGTCCGGGGCCTGGCTGTGCCGGACCGTGAGCACGAACTCCGGGCCGACGAAGATGTGGATCTCGCCGAAATCGACCTCCTCGACGTCATCGAGGTAGCGGGCCGGGCGCAGGACGACGAAGAGGGTGTCGCCGTAGCGCTCCAGCTTGGGCCGCTGGTGGGCGACGATGGCGTCCTCCACGGCCAGTTCGTGCAGTCCGAACTGGTCGGCGGCCTGCCACAGTTGCTCCGGGGTCGGCCGGTACAGCCCGATCCAGGCCATCGCGCCCGGCTCACCGGGAAGGTGGTCGTAGATCTCCGCGAGCGACGCCGGTGCGTCGACGCGGTGTCCGTCGCGGTAGACCGCCGCGTCCACCAGGCTGCGCTCCAGCGGCACGCGCGGGAGCTCGGACTCCGCGCGTGGGTCCATCGAGTGCTCGGGGGCCGGGGCGGTTCCGTCTCGGCCCGTGTGGCCGGACGCTCGCAGCGGCCACTTGCCGCCGCGGGCCGCGCGAGCTCGCCAGTCGGACATGACCGCACCTCCAGAGGACGGCGTGAACGAGCCTAGGTGCTGTCGCACTGCCGCGCGACGCGGCGGTTCGGGGTCAGTCCCCTCCCGCCGGAGAGAGCGGGTGCGCTCCGGTACGACCGAGGCCGCCCGCACGGTGGCTGCCAGGCTCAGCAGGACGAGTGCCGCGATCTCGCCGCCAGTAACGGTTTGCCCGGGCATGTGCGCCAAACGGGGCGTACGCAGCCTGGAGGCCGGCCCAAGACGCGGGCCTGGCCGGGGACCTGGGCGTACCTGGAGAACCTGGTCGCTGCGGCCCGCACGGTCCTCGGCGAACGCCCCGTACCGCACATACGCGTACAGCGTCCTGATCCTGGACCGCCGACGCCTTCAGCAGGAGGCCGACCAGGCCGAGGAACTCGCCGAGGGCCATCGGGAGGCTCGATCTGGTCGGCCCGCCGGACGGCCTCGTCGGGGACGGTCTCCCGTTGCCGTACGCCCGTGATCGACTCCACGACGTCGCCGAGCGACTCCAGATGCTGGATGTTGACGGTCGATATCACGTTGATCCCGGCAGCCAGCAACTCCTCCACGTCCTGCCAGCGCTTGTCGTTGCGGGACCCGGGAACGTTGGTGTGGGCGAGTTCGTCCACGAGCACCACGTGCGGGTGCCGGGCGAGGACAGCGTCCACGTCCATCTCCGTGAAGACCGTGTTCCGGTACTCCAGTTCCCTGCGCGCGATCTGCTCCAGGCCGTGCAGCATCACCTCGGTGCGCGGCCGGTGGTGGTGCTCGACGAAGGCCACCACGCAGTCGGTGCCCCGCTCCACCCGGCGGTGCGCCTCGGACAGCATGGCGTAGGTCTTGCCGACGCCGGGGGCCGCGCCGAGGTAGATCCGAAGCTTGCCGCGTGCCATGTCGTCCCTCGGTCAGCCTTCGAAGCGGTAGCCCATACCGGGCTCGGTGATGAGATAGCGGGGGTGGGCGGGGTCCGTTTCCAGCTTGCGCCGCAGCTGGGCCATGTACACCCGCAGGTAGTTGGTCCTGTTGCCCTGGGTGACGCCCCAGACCTCCTGGAGGAGGTGTTTCTGTGTGATCAGCCGTCCCGGGTTGGTGACCAGGATCTCCAGCAGATGCCACTCGGTCGGGGTGAGGCGTACGTCGTGACCGTCCCGTACGGCCTTCTTGGCCAGCAGGTCGATGGTGAAGGCGTCCGTCTCGACGAGCGTCGTCTCGGACGCGAGCGCGATGTCCTCGGTGCGGCGGACGGCGGCCCGGAGCCGGGCGAGGA
Source organism: Streptomyces sp. SP18BB07 (assembly GCF_036322545.1). Lineage (NCBI taxonomy): Bacteria > Bacillati > Actinomycetota > Actinomycetes > Kitasatosporales > Streptomycetaceae > Streptomyces > Streptomyces sp. SP18BB07. The sequence continues at coordinate 100,733 of NZ_JAQYWT010000359.1, read as the reverse complement.
GCTCGTCCATGCTGAACGGCTTGGTGATGTAGTCGTCGGCGCCGACGTCGAGCGCGGCGACCTTCTCCTCGGACGCCTGGCGGGCGGAGAGCACCATGATCGGCACCCGGGTCCGGGCACGCAGCGCCTTGATGACCTCGACCCCGTCCATGTCGGGCAGCCCGAGGTCGAGCAGGACCACGTCGGGCTGCCGCGCGGCGGCCAGCCGGAGCGCGGTGGCACCGTCGGGGGCCGCGTCGACCCCGTACTGACGTGCCTGGAGATTGATGACGAGGGCCCGAACGAGCTGCGGGTCGTCCTCCACCACCAGCACCCGTGTCATGGGTGTGCGCCTTCCTGTCGTACGTCGGTACGTCGGGCCATGAACGCCGGGGGCCGTGCGACCGGCACTCATGCGGGCGGGAGTCGGCGGTTCCCGGCTCCCCGCCCGGACCGCCGACTCCCCTGTGGAGCGTGCGCTGCCATCAGCTCTTGGCCAGCAGACCCTTGAGCGCGATGTTGAGTTCGAGGACGTTCACACGGGGCTCCCCGATGAAGCCGAGGGTGCGGCTCTCGGTGTGGTCGTCGACGAGCTTCTGCACCTGGTCGGCGGAGAGGCCGTTCCGCTCGGCGACCCGGTGGACCTGGAGGTCGGCGTAGGCCGGGGAGATGTCCGGGTCCAGGCCGGAGCCGGAGGAGGTCACCGCGTCGGCGGGCACCTCGGAGGGCTTGATCTTGTGGTCGGCGGTCGAGTTGTCCTTGACGACGGCGGCCTTGGCGGCCTTCACCCAGTCGATGAGGTCCTTGTTGTCGGCGGACCGGTTGGTGGCGCCGGACAGGATCAGCTTGTACTGGGTGTTGACGCTGTTGGTGCCGAGACCGTTCTGGGGGCGGCCCTGGAACCACTTCAGGTCGGGCTCCGGGGTCTCCTGGCCCTTCTCCAGCGGCAGGTTGTACGACTGCCCGATCAGCGAGGAGCCGACGACCTTGCCGGTCCCGTCCTTGATCTCCGAGCCGTTCGCCTTGTCGCTGAACAGCGCCTGGGCGAAGCCGGTGACGACGAGCGGGTAGATGACGCCCGTCACCAGGGTCAGTACGAGGAGGGCGCGCAGGCCCGCTCCGAACAGCCGGGCGGTGTTGATGACCGTGTTTTTCATGGCGCTCAGCCGATTCCGGGGATGAGGGAGATGAGCAGATCGATGAGCTTGATGCCGATGAACGGGGCGATCAGTCCGCCGAGGCCGTAGACGGTGAGGTTGCGGCGGAGCAGCTTGTCGGCGCTGACCGGCCGGTACTGCACGCCCTTCAGGGAGAGCGGCACCAGCCCGATGATGATCAGCGCGTTGAAGATGACGGCCGACAGGATCGCGGAGTCGGGCGAGGACAGGCCCATGATGTTGAGCTTGTCCAGGCCCGGGTAGACGGCCGCGAACAGCGCCGGGATGATCGCGAAGTACTTGGCGACGTCGTTGGCGATGGAGAACGTCGTCAACGCGCCCCGGGTGATGAGGAGTTGCTTGCCGATCTCGACGATCTCGATGAGCTTGGTCGGGTTGGAGTCGAGGTCGACCATGTTGCCGGCCTCCTTGGCGGCCGACGTACCGGTGTTCATCGCGACGCCGACGTCCGCCTGGGCGAGCGCGGGCGCGTCGTTCGTGCCGTCACCGGTCATCGCGACGAGCTTGCCACCGGCCTGTTCCCGCTTGATGAGGGCCATCTTGTCCTCGGGGGTGGCCTCGGCGAGGAAGTCGTCGACGCCCGCCTCCTCGGCGATCGCCTTGGCCGTCAGCGGGTTGTCGCCCGTGATCATGACGGTCCTGATGCCCATGCGGCGCAGCTCCTCGAACCGCTCCCGCATGCCCTCCTTGACAACGTCCTTGAGGTGGATGACGCCCAGCACCCGGGCGCCCTCGGCGTCCTCGACCGCCACCAGCAGCGGGGTGCCACCGGCCTCGGATATCCGGTCGGAGAGGGTGCCCGCGTCCTCGGCGACCATGCCGCCCTGCTCCCGCACCCAGGCGATGACGGACCCGGCCGCGCCCTTGCGGATCTTGCGCCCGTCGACGTCCACGCCCGACATCCGGGTCTGGGCGGTGAAGGCGATCCACTCGGCGCCGAACAGCTCGCCCTGCACGCGCTCGCGCAGACCGTACTTCTCCTTCGCCAGTACGACGATGGAACGGCCCTCGGGCGTCTCGTCGGCCAGTGAGGAGAGCTGGGCCGCGTCCGCGACCTCGGCCTCGGTGGTGCCCTCGACCGGCACGAACTCGGCGGCCTGCCGGTTGCCGAGCGTGATCGTGCCGGTCTTGTCGAGCAGCAGGGTCGAGACGTCACCGGCCGCCTCGACGGCCCGCCCCGACATGGCGAGCACGTTGCGCTGGACCAGCCGGTCCATGCCCGCGATGCCGATCGCCGACAGGAGCGCGCCGATCGTCGTCGGGATCAGGCAGACCAGCAGGGCCACCAGCACGACCATCGTCAGATGCGTGCCCGCGTAGTCCGCGAACGGCGGCAGGGTCGCCACCGCCAGCAGGAACACGATCGTGAGCGACGCCAGCAGGATGTTCAGCGCGATCTCGTTCGGCGTCTTCTGCCGGGCCGCGCCCTCGACCAGGTTGATCATCCGGTCGATGAAGGTCTCGCCGGGCTTCGTCGTGATCTTGATGACGATGCGGTCGGAGAGGACCTTCGTGCCGCCGGTGACGGCCGAGCGGTCACCGCCGGACTCCCTGATGACGGGCGCGGACTCGCCGGTGATGGCCGACTCGTCCACGGAGGCGACGCCCTCGACGACGTCACCGTCGCCGGGGATGATGTCGCCCGCCTCGCACACGACCAGGTCACCGATCCTCAACTCGGTGCCGGGGACGCTCTCTTCGGAGTCCCCGACGAGCCGCCGGGCCACGGTGTCGGTCTTGGCCCTGCGCAGCGTGTCCGCCTGCGCCTTGCCCCGGCCCTCGGCGACCGCCTCCGCCAGGTTGGCGAAGATCACGGTCAGCCAGAGCCAGGCGCTGATGGTCCAGCCGAACCAGTCGGTCGGGTCCTTGAAGGAGAAGACCGTCGTCAGCACGGACCCGACCAGCACCACGAACATCACGGGCGACTTGATCATCACCCGCGGGTCGAGCTTGCGGCAGGCGTCCGGCAGCGACTTGAGCAACTGCTTGGGGTCGAAGAGGCCCGCTCCCACGCGGCCCTCGGCGGGCTTGTGCCCGGTGGGGACGTCGCTGTGCGGCGCCCGGGTCGGGGTGGCTGTGGACATCGCGTCCTCTTGCTTCGTTGCGTCGGTCGTCATGACGCCAGCCCCTCGGCCAGCGGACCCAGCGCGAGCGCCGGGAAGTACGTCAGCCCGGTGATGATCAGGATCGCGCCCACCAACAACCCGGTGAACAGCGGCTTTTCGGTGCGCAGCGTGCCCGCGGTGGCCGGGACCGGCTTCTGCTCGGCAAGCGATCCGGCCAGCGCCAGCACGAACACCATCGGCAGGAACCTGCCGAGCAGCATCGCGATGCCGAGCGTGCTGTTGAACCACTGCGTGTCGGCGTTCAGCCCGGCGAAGGCCGAGCCGTTGTTGTTGGCGGCGGACGTGTAGGCGTAGAGGATCTCGGAGAAGCCGTGCGCGCCGGAGTTGGTCATCGAGTTGCCCGGGGTGGGCAGGGCCATCGCGGCGGCGGTGAGGACGAGCACCAGTGCCGGGGTGATGAGGATGTAGCAGGCCGCGAACTTGATCTCGCGGGTGCCGATCTTCTTGCCCAGGTACTCCGGTGTACGGCCCACCATCAGACCCGCGATGAACACCGCGATGATCGCCATGATCAGCATGCCGTAGAGGCCGGAGCCGACACCGCCGGGCGCGATCTCACCCAGCTGCATGCCGAGCATCGTGATCCCGCCGCCGAGACCGGTGAACGAGGAGTGGAAGGAGTTCACCGCGCCGGTCGAGGTGAGCGTGGTCGCCACCGCGAAGATCGACGAGGCGCCGACACCGAAGCGGTTCTCCTTGCCCTCCATGGCTCCGCCGGCGATCTCGAACGCCGGGCCGTGGTGGGCGAACTCGGTCCACATCATCAGGGCGGTGAACCCGAGCCAGATGGTGGCCATCGTGGCGAGGATCGCGTAGCCCTGCTTCACCGAGCCGACCATGACACCGAACGTGCGGGTGAGGGCGAACGGGATCACCAGCAACAGGAAGATCTCGAAGAGGTTGGTGAAGGGGGTCGGGTTCTCGAACGGGTGGGCGGAGTTGGCGTTGAAGACGCCGCCGCCGTTCGTGCCGACCTCCTTGATGGCCTCCGTCGAGGCGACCGCGCCGCCGTTCCACTGCTGGGAGCCACCCATGAACTGGCCGACCTCGTGGATGCCGGAGAAGTTCTGGATCGCCCCGCACGCGACCAGCACGATCGCCGCGACGAACGCGAGCGGCAGCAGGATCCGGGTCACCCCGCGCACCATGTCAGACCAGAAGTTCCCCAGCTCACCGGAGCGGGAGCGCGCAAAGCCACGTACGAGCGCGACCGCCACCGCCATGCCCACGGCGGCCGAGACGAAGTTCTGCACGGCCAGCCCGCCGACCTGCACGACGTGGCCCATGGCCTGTTCGCCGTAGTACGACTGCCAGTTGGTGTTGGTGACGAAGGACGCGGCGGTGTTGAACGCCTGGTCCGCGTCGATGGAGGAGAAGCCCAGCGAACCGGGCAGCACGCCCTGCAGCCGCTGGAGGAGGTACAGGAACAGGACACCGACCGCCGAGAAGGCGAGCACGCCGCGCAGGTACGCGGGCCAGCGCATCTCGGTGTCGGGGTTGGCGCCGATGCCCTTGTAGATCCACTGCTCGACGCGCCAGTGCTTGTCGGAGGAGTAGACCTTGGCCATGTAGGTGCCGAGGGGAACGTAGGCGAGCGCCAACGCCGCGATGAGGGCCAGCAGTTGGAGCACGCCGGCGAGTACGGGGCCCATGTCACCCGCTGCGGCAGCAGCTGATGTCATCGTCAGAACCTCTCCGGGAAGATCAGGGCGAGGACGAGATAGCCCAGCAGGGAGACGGCCACGATCAGGCCGACGATGTTCTCGACGGTCACAGCTTCGTCACCCCCTTGGCGACGAAGGCCACCAGCGCGAACACGGCGATCGTGGTGACGACGAAGGCCAGATCGGCCATCGCGAACTCCTGGAGTGAGGTTCGGGAAGAACGGACAGTCAGAGGAAACCGCGACTCCGGCCGGATCCGGTCGGCCGTTGACGGCTCTCATACGGCGGCCCGCACACCTTTGACGGGATCCATACGGCCCTGGCCGTCATCGATGGCGGTGGTCACGTGACGGTGCGGAGCATCCCGCTCACAGCAGACGGAACCGCAGCCGGCAGATCACGGCGTCGGTCTCGCGTCGTACGGCGTGGGCGACGACCGCGCCCCGCTGGTTCTGCAGCAGCCGCTGCCACAGCCGCTCGGGCTCGGCCTCCGGGATCAGGACCGTGACCCGCGTGGCCGGCTCCGCCGCCACTTCACGGACGTACGCGGCGATGGGGCGGCCCAGGCTGCGGCGCTCGGACGTCAGCCGGACCAGCGGCACACCGGGGTCCCACTCCGCCCAGGCACGCTCCAGCGCGTGCAGCTGGGGCGGTCCTCGGGGTCGGGTTGACTTGCTCCTCGGGCTGAAGCCCGAGGATTGTGGCCTTCTCGACTGGTTGCTGTGCCGCTACGCGGCACAGGGTTCGGTCGACGGTGGGTCTTAACGGAAGCTTGACGCCCTCACGTGACCCACCCCATGGGCCCAGACGTCACGCTCTGCTTACGCTGCCACGGCCGTCCGCCGTGATGGCTCGAAACCGACCCTGAGCCGCACAACGGGAGAGCACGCCCATGGCCACCACCGAGCACCCACCGCCGAGCCGACTGCGGACCTGGATGCTTCAGGGCCTGTCCGACATGGGCAAGCCCGGCGGGCACAGGGGCCCGCACGCCGCACCGGAACCGCCGCACAAGGGCCAGCCCTGGTGGCGCGTGATGTGCCTGACCGGCGTCGACTACTTCTCCACCCTCGGCTACCAGCCCGGCATCGCCGCCCTCGCCGCCGGCCTCCTCTCTCCCGTGGCGACCATCGTCCTCGTGATCGTCACCCTCGCCGGCGCGCTCCCCGTCTACCGCCGCGTGGCCGAGGAGAGCCCCCACGGCCAGGGTTCGATCTCCATGCTGGAGCGCCTGCTGACGTTCTGGAAGGGCAAGCTCTTCGTCCTGACCCTGCTGGGTTTCGCGGCCACCGACTTCCTGATCACCATCACGCTCTCCGCCGCTGACGCCTCGACTCACCTGGTGGAAAACCCGCACCTGAACAGCGCCTTGCACGACCAGCAACTCCTGATCACCCTGATCCTGATCGCCCTGCTCGGCGCGGTCTTCCTCAAGGGCTTCCTGGAGGCGATCGGCGTCGCGGTGGCCCTGGTGGGCGCCTATCTCGCACTGAACGTCGTCGTCGTGGCCGTCGGCCTGTGGCACGTGATCACCGAGGGCCACGTGATCACCGACTGGTCGACCGCGCTGACCGCCGAACACGGCAACGTCTTCGTCATGGTCGGCGTGGCACTGATCGTCTTCCCCAAGCTCGCGCTCGGCCTCTCCGGCTTCGAGACCGGTGTCGCCGTCATGCCCCATGTGCAGGGCGACGAGGGCGACACGGAGGAGAACCCCAAGGGTCGTATCCGGGACACGAAGAAGCTGCTCACCGCCGCCGCCGTCATCATGAGCGTCTTCCTGGTCACCACCAGCTTCATCACCACCCTCCTCATCCCGGAGAAGGAGTTCGAGGACGGCGGCGACGCCAACGGCCGCGCCCTCGCCTACCTGGCCCACGAGTACCTGGGCAACGCCTTCGGCACCCTCTACGACGTCTCGACGATCGCCATCCTCTGGTTCGCCGGCGCCTCCGCCATGGCGGGCCTGCTCAACCTGATGCCCCGCTACCTCCCCCGCTACGGCATGGCCCCCCACTGGGCCCGCGCGGTCCGCCCCATGGTCATCGTCTTCACCCTCGTCGGCTTCCTGGTCACCTGGATCTTCGACGCGGACGTGGACGCCCAGGGCGGCGCGTACGCAACGGGCGTCCTGGTCCTGATCAGCTCGGCGGCGATCGCGGTGACGATAGCGGCGCACAAGGCCGGCCAGCGGAACTGGAGGATCGGCTTCGGAGTGATCTCGGCGGTGTTCCTGTACACCACCATCCTCAACGTCATCGAACGCCCCGACGGCGTGAAGATCAGCGCCTGCTTCATCGTGGGCATCATCCTCGTCTCCCTCCTCTCCCGCCTCGCCCGGGCCTTCGAACTCCGCGTGACCAGCGTCGAGCTGGACGACATGGCGGAACGATTCGTCCGTGACATGTCCCACCGCCGTATCCGCTTCATCGCCAACGAGCCCGACCGGCGCGACAAGGCCGAGTACCGCGACAAGATCGAGCAGATCCGGGCCGACAACGACATGCCGGAGCAGGAGGACTTCGTCTTCGTCGAGGTGACGGTCACGGACCCCTCCGAGTTCGAGGCGGGCCTGACCGTACGCGGCGAGGTCCTGCACAACCGCTACCGGGTCCTGACCCTGGAGTCCTCCTCCGTCCCCAACTCCCTCGCCGCCCTCCTCCTCCACGTCCGCGACTCCACGGGCCGCACCCCGCACATCTACTTCGAGTGGACCGAGGGCAACCCCTTCGCCAACTTCCTCCGCTTCTTCCTCTTCGGCCAGGGCGAGGTCGCCCCGGTCACCCGCGAGGTCCTGCGCGAGGCCGAACCGGACCGCGCCCGCCGCCCCCGCGTCCACACCGGCTGACACCGGCGCGCCCTCGCAGCCCTCTCTCGGCCCCCTCAAGCCCCCGTCAAGATCTCGCCAGAGCCCCGTCAGGAGCCCGTCAGGAGCCCGTCAGGATTCACCCGTACGCCGTCAGAGTCCCGTCAGCGGCAGTCGCGGCCCCGTCCGGCCGCCTAGCGTCGCCGGCATGCAGCGGAACAGATCTCCGAGCCCGGCCGGCGACCGCCACTGGCGCGGCAGCGCCCGGTTCGCGACGACCTGCGCCCTGCTGTTCTGCGGCATGTCCCTGCTGGTCGACTGGGACGCGGGAAGCCTGACACTCCCCCGCGCCCTGCTGTGGATCACCCTGTCCGCCGTCGTCCTCCTCGTCCTGCTGCCACCCCGGGTGACCGCGGGCCCGGGCCGGCTGACGGTCAGCGGCCTCTGGCGCGAGCACACGGTATGTACGGACTCCTTGGTGGCAGCACGCCAGTACGGGGTGGTCTCCTCCCGCCTGGTCCTGCACGACACCCACGGCCACCGCCTGGAAGTCGACCCTGACGTCCTCGCCGCCAACCCTCTGATGTGGCACGAACTCGACACCGGCGTCCGCCGCTCCGTCGAACGCGGCACGCTCCTCCAAGGCGCGGACGTCCTGGAGCAGCTCGGGCACCGGATCGACGACGAGACCACGCGAGCGGTCCTGAGGGCCTCCGGCCTCTCCTGACCCTGCCGCTCCTGACCCTGCGACTGAGATGACACAAATAATTGTCATCTCAATCCCTGCTGATCGAGTGGTACGGCCCCGCTCGACCGGGCCGGGGCTTGCCGCGCGCGTACCCCACGCTACGGCCGATGATGGGAACACGGCGGAACACACGGAGCTGGTCATGACGGGTTGGCGGGTCCGGGACTACTCCCCGGACGATCTCGAGGGAGTCCTCCGTGTCGACGTGGAGAGCGGCACGACCGAAGAACCGGCCCTCTTCCCGCTCTCGGACGCCGTGACGGCCCTCCAGGCCCTCCACCCCGCTGTGGTGGCCACGGCGAACGACGTGGTCGTCGGCGCCGCGGTGAGCAGGGTGGAGGGTGACCGGGCGTGGATCCTGCGTATCTGCATGACACCTGCCTGGCGGCACCAGGGGCTGGGCAGCGCCCTGATCACGGCCCTTGAGCGACGGCTGTTCACCGACGGTGTCCGCGCGGTACACGCCGCCCTGCCCGAGGGGGAGACCGGTGCCACCGCGCTGCGCAACTGCGAGTTCGGCGCCCGATCGGGCTTGGTCCTCTTCGAGAAGCGCAGACCGGCGCCCCGGCCGGCGGCCGACATGCTCTCCTCGCTCGGAGCGGAGGTGCCGCCCGGCGGACTGTGGCAGAAGGTCGCGGGCATGCAGAAGGAGAAGCAGCTCATCGAGCGCCGTCTGGTCCTGCCACTGGCCCATCCCGGACTGGCCGCGGAGCACGGTGTGGAGCTGCCGCGCGCGGTGATGCTGTTCGGTCCACCCGGGACCGGCAAGAGCACCTTCGCGCAGGCGATCGCCAGCCGCCTGGGATGGCCCTTCCTCGAGCTGTTCCCCGCACGTCTGGCCGCCGAGTACGGCCTGGCGAGCGGGCTGAGCAGGCGCTTCGACGAGATATCCCGGCTCGACCACGTCCTGGTGTTCATCGATGAGGTCGAGGAGGTCGCCGGCGCCCGTAGCGGCGCGGACGCGACCGCGGTCGGCGTCGTCAACGAGCTGCTCAAGGCGATCGTCCGGTTCCGCAGGCAGGACGGGCGGCTGCTCGTCTGCGCCACGAACAACGTGACCACGCTCGACTCCGCGTTCCTGCGGCACGGCCGTTTCGACTACGTACTGCCGCTCGGTCCTCCCGACCACCGCGCCAGGACCGCGCTGTGGGAGAGCTACCTGACACGAGCGGGCGCGAAGGCCGACAGAGAGGCGCTCGCGTCCGCCAGCGAAGGTTTCACACCGGCCGACATCGCCCATGTGGCACGAACCGTCTCCCAGGCCGGATTCGAGCGTACCTTCGACACCGGAACCCGCGTCCTCCCCTCCACGCACGACTACCTGGACACGATCCGCGACACACAGCCCACGGTCAGCGCCACCGCGGCCCAGGAGTTCGCCGAACAGACGGAGCAGTACGCCCGCCTCTGACGTCCCCGCCCGGGAAGCGCGGACTTCTCGGCGCCCCCGGACTCGGTCGGCAGCCGACGTGTCAGACCGCCGGATGGACCGCTGCCGGCAGCGGTACCGACGAGTGTCCGTCCGGCGAGGGCCTCACGTTGGACGGCAACTGCGCCGAACTCTTCGCGCGTACAACATCTGCTGTGTGTACATCGCAAGTTCCATCCTCCGACGGACCACGGCGCACGGCGCACAGTCCCCAGCACCAGCTCTCACAACGGGCGCTCCTGTGCAGCGGAGGCGGCGGTCACTCGACGGGCGTGATCTGCGTCGGCGTCAGTAGGGCACTGAGACCGGTCCGCGTGAGACAACGTCGCGCCGAGCGCGGAGTGATGGTTGGCGAGCCGGTGCTTCCGTGACCGGACGTCGGAACCAGGAACCCCCGCACGGTCGTGCGGGAGCGGCCCTGGGGAAGGCTGCGATGTGCTCACTGTGGCACGAGAACCACGAAACACCGGATGTCCGAAATGTTCACCAGGCGTACGATGAAAACGGGTCGGCACACTCTCACGTGCGACCGGCCCGGAAGGGCGACCCCGGTGTGTATACGCCGGGGTCGTTGGAGCACCGCGGACGCGGCCACCCGCAGCACGGCGTGATCTGTTCCGTCGATGTCGGACTGGCGCGACGACGAATCGTGGACCCGGAGGGGCTCAGGATCGGCACGGTGGAAGCGGGTCCCCCGGACGCCGCTACCGACCGGCCGCCCACGGCCGCCGTCCGCCCCTTCGGTCAAGACCGGTGGCCCGGACCCGACCGCTCACCGGCGGGCCTCCCCATGTCCCGTCGGCCCAAGCCCCTTGTGGTGAACGGCATCGGCGGCGACATGCTGCCCATGGCGTAATCGGCTCGTCGGGCCGGCCGCGATGCGAGCCTGTGCCGGGCGGCGGCGTAGTCCCGCGCCGTTCTCGGCTGCCTGCGACACATCCGAGAGGGGCGGGGTGCGCGTTGCGGCGGGCACCACGTCCGGATACGTGGTCGGGGGCTGGAGGCACCCGGCGCCGTTTCCGGCCGGCACCGCCCCGCGCCGACTGGGGTGCGACGAGGCCGGGGCAGTGGGCCGCCCGGCGAACCCCGGCGTGGACGCGGCCGGCCACCCCGACCACTTCCCGATGCCCCGGGAGGAAGGGAAGCGGACAGCGATGACGGACGGTGAGCACAAGCCGGGCCGGGTGGGGGTGGACCGGTCGGAGGGATTCGGCGAACGGCTGCTGGGTGTGCTGCTGGACCGGGCCCACGAGATGCCGCCGGAGCTGATCGCCCCGCTCGTCGCGGAAGAGGTGGCCAGGGTCGGGGGGCGGGAGGTCTCCATCCTCCTGCAGGACTACGAACAGGTGCTCCTGGTGCCGCTGCCGGGCCGAGGACTGAAGGTAGGCGGCCCCGAGTCGGTCGAGGACTCCCCCGCCGGCGAGGCGTTCCTGAGCCGCAGAACGGTGGAGGTGCCGAGGGACGGCAGTGTGCGGATGTACCTGCCGTTGCTGGACGGCAGCGACCAGATCGGGGTGATGGCCGTCACCCTGGACAGCGTCGATGACGACGACCGGCGGCTGCTGCGCAGACTCGCCGGTCTGGTCGCGGACATGATCGTCACCAAGGACGCCTACACCGACCGGTTCTTCCAGGCCCGCCGCAGCGCCCCGATGAGTGTGGCCGCGGAGATCCAGTGGTCGTTGCTGCCCCCGCTGTCGATGACGATTCCGCAGGTCGAGGTGGCCGGCATCCTGGAGCCCGCCTACGACGTGGCCGGCGACAGCTTCGACTACGCCCTCAACGGCGACATCCTGCACGTGGCCATGATCGACGCGATGGGCCACGGGCTGGACGCGGCGACCATGGCGACGGTGGCCATCGGTGCCTATCGCCACACGCGACGGGCCCATACCGATCTGTCCCAGGTGTACGCGTTCATGGACCGGGCCATCAACGAGCAGTTCGGCCCCGACCACTTCGTCACCGCGCAGATGATGATCCTCGATATCGCCACAGGCCGACTGCAGTGGGTCAACGCCGGGCATCCAGCCCCGTTCCTGATCCGGGACCGCGCCGTGGTGGACCGGCTGGAGAGCCCGACCACGTTGCCGGTCGGCTTCGGCGGTGAGGAGCCGGTGGTCAGCGAGCGGATGCTGCGACCCGGCGACCGGTTGCTGTGCTTCACCGACGGCCTGATCGAGGAGCACCACACCGGCGGGGAACAGTTCGGAGAGGGGCAACTCATCGAGTGGACCAACCGGATCCTCCGGGACCGCACGCAGGTACGGGCGGTGGTGCGAGCCCTCTCCCACGCCCTCAAACACGAACGCGGCGGCGCCACGACCGACGACGCGACCATCTTCCTCGTCGAGTGGCGAGGCGGCGACGCCGATCATCTGGCTGCCCTCGACTGAGCCCGCGACACACCGACTCCCTCACTGAAGCCTGCCGCTGCCCGGGGTTCGTACTCATTGGTCGCGCATGCGATCAGGCTCGTACCTAACTGTTCGAGGTCCGCCAGTGACGTGAGGAACGGGCGGGGCCCGGACTGGTCCAGGGCATTCAGGAGTGGTCAGCGGGCCGGGGGCCGGAGGAGCGCCAGATGGAGCGGGCCGCCAGGTAGAGCAGATCGGCGATGAGAAGCAGTACGCCGGTGGACATCAGAGAGAGCATGCCATCGACGGCCGCGCCGATGGCGACCAGAGCGATTCCGGCGATGAGCAGGGTCAGGAAGACGATCATGGCGGGATGCCTCCTGGGAGGGGACCGTACGGCATCCGCGTGTTCTCCCGGCTACGGCGGGACACGCGGATCCCGTACTCGATGTCGCGCCGGCCGAGGAGTGGGCCGGCCGAGGAGTCGTACGTGACGGCCCTCGGTGTACAAGGCCGCTACGAGTTGGCGGCGTCCGCCGACGGTGTGCCCCCCGAGTTTGGCCTTCCGCATGCCGGACGTCGGATTCAGGAGTCCGGGACGCCTCGCAGCCGGTACCCCCGCGGGGCGTCGTCCCAGGGGATCTCAGGCGGCGCGTCGGGCGCGGTGGCGGGCTTCCCGTAGCCGCACCTTCGACGGGAGGCGGTCCAGGCCGGCCGAGTCTCGTGCGTGTGCGAGCGTTTCCCGGCTCAGTCGCCCCAGAGTCCGCGCGGGGTCGGCGTGAGGTTCCAGCAGCAGCCGTACGCGTGCGGTGGGAGCGGTACGTCGGCCCGCCAGCCGTACATGAGCCCGTGAGACCCCGTCCAGGGCTTGCGCCTCTTCCTCGATGACGTGCTCCAGCGTGCGGCCGTCGAGCCGGGCCGCCGGGCCGTCTTCGATGTCGACGAGGACCTGGCCCAGGCGGTGTCTGCGTTGCGCGAGGAGCCACCACAGCAGCAGGACCAGCAGCACGGCGAGCACCGCGATGACGGTCGGCCACCACCAGCCTTCCTCCCGCCACCGGGTGCGTCCCTCGGTGCCCAGCACCACATCGCCCGGCCCGCGGAAGGGCCACCAGCCCGGCACGCCGAAATCCCAGTGCCGCTGCAGATCCAGGCCGCCCAGTAGTACGCCGCCGCCCAGAGCGAACAGTCCGAGGCCGAGCAGCCCCAGCAATACCCGGTTCACTGTCTTGAGCATCGAGATCGCCTCAGTCCTTCTTGGGGCGCCGGACGCGCACGGTCACCTTGGGTCGCCGGGCGAGACGCAAGGACGTCACGCTTTCCCCCAGCGTGGCGTCCAGGTCGGTGCGGACCTCCTCAAGATCGCGGAAATGTGCCCGCGCCAGGGCTTTGACCTTCCGGCGGCCGACAGTGACCCGTGCCGACTGGACACCGGGTACCTGCATGGCCCGGTCGCGCAGAACCAGGGCGGCCGCACGGCGGTCGAGTCCGGCGCGGACCTCCTCTGTCCCGGGGGCACCGGTGGGCTGCCGCATGGGCAGCAGCCTGCGCAGACCCGGCGTCACCGCCAGCAGGAAAAGCCACAGGCCGAGGGCCATCGCCCCTGCGGCCCCGACGATCATCCAGGTGTCGTCCAGCGGCCGTGTGGCCAGCTCCTCGGCGAGCCGCCGCCGCCAGCGCATCGCACTTCGGCCTGCCCGCACCGAGACCACGTCGTACAGGAGCAGTCCCGTGGCCGCGGCCGACAGCAGGGCCACCAGAGCCGCGGGAATCCGCCGTGGCGACCAGAAACGGCGCGTCGGCCGACCTGATTCGTCCTTCGCCGCCGTCGCATCCGGGTCCGTCCCCGGGGTGCCCTCGGCAGACGGAGCCGCCGGTCCGGAGTCGGCGGGAGGGGCGCTGTCGCGGGTCAGCTGCCGCCAGGTTTTCGCACTCATCTCACCCTCCCCTGGCCCGTGTGCCGCGTGTGCACCGAGTGCAGCCTCTCGACCGACACCACGAGTTCGGACACCTCCATGCCGGCCCACGTGCTGAGCCGTTCGGTGACCTCCCGGCGCACCGCGGCGCACTGCGCCCCGATGTCGGACGGATAGCCGAGCTCGACGGTGATGCGCACCCGCGCCTCGCCGAGCACCGCCTGCCGTACGGCGGCGGGTTCGGCGTCTCGTCCTCCGGTGTTCCGCTCCGGTGCCCGCCGCACGGATGTGTTCACGTGTGGCGGCCGGCGTCCGGGTGGTACGTGGCCGGTCGACTCGGTGAACCGGGTCAGCGCCTCACGCGCCGCCCGGGAAGCGATCTTCGCGACGACCCGGTCGGCGACGGTGATCGCGCCGCGCTCCCCGCGGGGGACGCCCGTACGCCGATCTGCTTCACCGGTCACTGCCGCCAGTCTCCCCGAGTGCGTCGCCGGTCGTCGCGGATCCGCTCCTGCCGGTCCCGGCGGCGGACGAAGTCGCCCGGCTCGAGATCACCTTCCATGAACCGCCCGACCACGAGACCGAGGACACCCAGTCCCAGCACCAGCACGAAAGCCCAGAAGTCACCGAAATACGCGGCGAAACCCAGCGCCATTCCGGCCATCAAGCCCACCACGGCCCTGCTCATCACGCGCTCCTTCACTCCAGCGGGCTGCTCCGCCCCGGCTACTGGATCCGCTGCCGCTCTTCCCCTTCGTCCTCGTCGTCCGGCAGCTTCACGTCGCTGACCATGAGGTTGACTTCCACGACTTCCCGACCCGCCATCCGCTCCACCGCGGAGATCACGCTCTCCCGCACCGCACCGGCCACGTCCGTGATCGAGACGCCGTAGTCGACGACGACCTCCAGATCGATGGCCGCCTGCAGTTCTCCGACCTCGACACTGACCCCTCGCGTGACGGATTTGCCGCTGTCGGAGCCAGGCATGCGCTCCCGCACGGATCCCATCGAGCGCGCGAATCCACTGCCCAGGGCATGGACGCCGGGCACGTCCCGTGCCGCCATTCCGGCGATCTTCTCCACCACCACGTCGGCGATGGTCGTCCGGCCGCGCGAACCGGGCGCACCGGGCGCACCGCCCAGGCCACGCGAACCGGGCGCACCGCCCTGCCTTACGCCGGTGTTCTCAGTCATCGGGATTCCTCCCTCATGAGGCTCACACAGCACTCACGTGTACGATTAGGGTCATTCTAGTACATTTCTAATTAGTGCATTTCGAACGATTTTCGTCCAAAGATTCGTCCAAAGAGGAGGGCGAGGGGACGGTGGCCATCGAGGCGTGGACGCAGGCAGTACGGCATCAGCTCGCCCTGGGCAGACTGCTCCCGCTGGGCGGGCCCGACGACGGGACATGGATCACCGAGCAAGCGGCCGTCCGGGACCTCGGGCGCGCGGCCGACGAAATTCCCGGTGTCCGGCTGGAGACCCTGCGCATCGGGTCGGCACCGCACGAGCCCGTGTCCGAGCCGGCCGTCCGTCCGCCGGCCAGCGCGCTACCGCCCGGCCCGCTCAGGATCGAGGCCACCTTCGCGGCATCACTCGGGGAGCCGCTGCCTCACACCGCCGACCAGCTGAGGAGCGCACTGCTCAACTGGGCCTCCGAACGGCTCGGCCTGGTCACCGTGACAGCCGACCTGCGGGTAACGGGTCTCCTTGAGGGGCCGGAGACAGTCGTGAAGTCGCGGACCACAGCGGATCCCATGAGTCCGGCGCCGAAAGCCGCAGCCACTGCCACAGCCACAGCCACGCGAAGCTCGCCCCCGGTGACCGGAACAGGATCCATGCGGGGGCCCGCCGGGGAGCTCGCGGACGTCGTGACGGGTGTTCCGGGCGTCGCCCGCCTCGCCGCCGTGCCGGGTAGCAGCCCGGTCAAGATGGTGGACCATGACGATCCACCCGGCCGGCACGTCGAGATCCAACTCGCGGTCGCCCCCGGACACCATCCGTTGGCAGTGGCCCGCGCCGTCCGGGACGCCGTAGCCGACGCGGTCATCACCAGCGCCACTGGCACCACGGGCTCGGTCACCGCCGCCGTCCTCATCACAGAAACCGCGGCCTGGCCGCCCGGGCGTCAAGGGCCGCCGGTGCCAAGGTGACGGTGTCTCGACCACGAATGGCGTCAGCCCCGGTCTGCCCACCCCGCTCCACGGACGCGCATCACCGGCCGACGTCGTTCGCCATGAAGGTGCCCGCACGCTCGCTGTGGAAGCCCTGCCCCGTCACGGTGTAAGACCTGCCCGGCAGGGCACTCGCAGCCAGACAGGAGGTTTGCACGGCCGTCGGCTTGACGAAGCAAACGTCCTCCTCGCTCCGCGGTCGTGCGCTGCGCTTCCCGCTGCGGAGGAAGCGCATACCCAGCTGCGGCCCGGTCTCAGCGGCTCCCAGGCGGCGCCGAGCCGCTGCCTCCTTCGGAGAGAGTCTCATCATGAGCAGCAATACGACGGTTCGCCCCCTTCTCCCGAAGACGCCGGGCAGCGACTTCGCCCGACTGTCGCGAAAGATCGCTGATGCCGGCCTGATGGGGCGCCGTCCCGGCTATTACGCACTGCGGATCACCGGGGTGGCCGCGCTCTACGTCAGTGGGTGGGCCGCCGTCGCACTCGTCGGCGCCAGTTGGTGGACCCTGGCGGTCGCCGCATTCCTGGCCGTGGTCTTCGGCCAGGTCGCCCTGCTCGCCCATGACGCGGCCCACCGTCAGGTGTTCCGCCGACGCCGGGCCAGCGAAGCATCCGGGCGGATCGCCGGCGCCGGCGTCGGGATGAGCTACGGCTGGTGGCAGGACAAGCACACCCGCCACCACGCCAACCCCAACCATGAGGGACTCGACCCCGACCTCGCCCCCGACCTGCTGGTCTGGTCCCAGGATCAGGCCCGGGCCGCCAAGGGGCTCCCCCGTTTGATCGGCCGCTGGCAGGCGTTCCTGTTCTTTCCGCTCCTCACCCTGGAGGGGTTCAACCTGCACGTGTCGAGCGTGAAGGCGCTGGCCAACCGCTCGCTCAAACACCGAACTCTCGACGGCACCCTGCTGTTCACGCACTTCGCGCTCTACCTGACCGTCCTGCTGTGGCTGCTGCCGCCCGGCATGGCGATCGCCTTCCTCGCCGTCCACCAAGGCCTGTTCGGCATCTACCTGGGCTCCCTCTTCGCGCCCAACCACAAGGGCATGCCGATCCTGACAGGCGAGGACCGCCCGGACTTCCTGCGCCGCCAAGTGCTCACCTCACGCAACGTGCGTGGCGGCCTGTTCACGGACATCGCACTGGGCGGGCTGAACCATCAGATCGAGCACCACCTGTTCCCCAGCATGCCCAGCCCCAACCTGCGCAAGGCCCGGACCGTCGTGCGGCGCCACTGCCAGGAACTGGGTCTGGACTACGTGGAGACCGGGCTGCTCACCTCCTACCGCCTGGCCCTCGCCAGTCTCCATCAGGCCGGAGCACCGCTCCGGCACGCCCACGTCCCGGCCCAGGAGCGTGCGGCAGCCATTGGCGGCAGTGACGTGTAGCGGACTGGCACCAAGCTCCGGGCTCGGGCTCCGAGCTCCGGGCTCGGGCTCCGAGCTCCGGGAGCTCCGGGAAGAGGGGGTCGCCGGACAGCTCGCACCCGAACCGGGGTCAGCGCTGCGACGCGACCGCCAACTGCTCACCCGGATCGCACGGTTACTGCCAGGGGGTCCAACACCCCTCGACGGCACGGAGGCAGCGGGACCAGCGGATGCGAGAGCCGGTGCTGACCGCCTACGAGTACCAGTGGCCTGCTGCGACTACGGGGGCAAGATCGGCGCGGTGCCGGTCGGCTTGGAAGCCGCGCACGTGCGCTGGTGGGCCTTCGCGGCCCGGCCGATGTCGACAACGGTCCGCGCCTGTGCTCACCGCACCACAAACTCCTCGACGAAGTCGACAACGCGTCGAGCGAGGGCGAACCCCCCTCCTCGTTGTCACTCAGGAGCAATGAGGGCACACGGTCATCTGGGCTCGTGGCCTCCGAGGCCCGTGCTGCGGGAGCGGCGCGTCGCGCCATGGGAACGCATGGCCCTTCCGGCCGAGGCCGGGCGCCGCGCCTTGACCGGCACCGCCCGCGCCGGAGCAGGTCGTACGCCGAAGGCCGCCGTACGCCGCCGACCGGCTCGGCGACGACCGCTACCCGTACCCGTGGTACACCATGGGCCGGAGGCAAGGTCGCCGAGTTGATCGAGCCAAGTCGGGGAGCCATCGATCGACCGGTGTGTCGGTCTGCCGATGCCCCCGCGGTCTTCGGCGAGGGTTTCCATGACTGGAGGGGCGGCGTTGTGGAGGATGTGGGAGACGAGGGGCGGTGGTGGTCGGCGGCCGAGCCGGGCTTCTGGCGGCAGGTCGTCGAGCAGCTGGGTACAGCCCTGATCGTGACGGATCCGGCCGGACGTATCCTCGCGGCCAACCTGACAGCCGAGCGGCTACTGGGCCGCTCCGCTGCGGCGATGCGCGGAGAGGACGCACACGACCTGCTGCACCGGGACGCGGGCGGCGGCACGATCCCCCGGGAGCGGTGCCCGCTGCTGCGGGCCGTGGCCGCGAGGGCCGAGGCACGCGGAGAGGGCGACATCTGTCTGCGCGGTGACGGTCGCCTGGTCGCGATCTCCTGGTCCGCTTCTCCCCTGACGGTCGACGGCGCCTTCATGGGCATGACCGTGCTGGTCACCGACACCGCCGGCGACCGCAGCGCGCGTCGGGAGCGTGCGGCCTATACACGTGCTCTGGAGGACCTCAACGAGCGGCTGACGCTGGTCGCGGAGATCACCGACGTGCTCGGTCAGACGCTGGAGACCGATGAGGCCCTCGCCCGGCTGGGCCGTCTGCTGGTTCCCCGCCTCGCCGACTGGGCGGCGGTGGACCTCCGGGCCGGTTCCGGCCAGGTCCACCGTGTGGCGGTGACGGGTCCCGAGGGCCGGGACACCGCGCAGGAGGACTGGCGCGAGCGCCTTCCCGAGGCCGGGGAGGAGGACCGCTCCCCTCTGGTCCAGGTGCTGAACGGCGGTGATCCCGTCCTGCAGCGCGAGGCGGACGTGGCCGCACCGACCGCCTCTGCCCTGGCCGCCGTCCACAGCGGCTTCCTGCGGGCCGCCGGCGCGGCGTCCGCCGTCACGGTACCGCTGGGCTCCGGGCGGCAGGTCACCGGCGCCCTGACGCTGGTGCGCACGGACCCGGCGCACCCCTTCGACGCCGACGACCTGACAGTGGTGAGCGACATCGGCCGCCGGGTCGGCCTGGTCATCGACAACGCCCGCCGCTTCGGCCGCCAGCGCGCCGTCGCCGAGGCCATGCAGCGCAACCTGCTCGCCCCGCTGCCGCAACCCGGCCGGCTGCGGCTGGCCGCCCGCTACCAGCCCGCCCCGGCCGGCTCCCAGGTCGGTGGCGACTGGTACGACGCGTTCGAGCGGAAGGACGGCACACTCGCGCTGGTCATCGGCGACGTCGTGGGCCACGACCTGACCGCGGCGGCCGGCATGGCGCAACTGCACGGCATCCTGCGCTCACTGGCCTGGGACCACAGCGGCCCGCCCGGCGCCGTCGTCGACCGCCTCGACGACGCCATGCCCGCCATCACCAGCGTCCCCATGGCCACCCTCGTCCTCGGCCTACTCGAAGGCGATCCGCACGCCGGTCCGTGGACGCTGCGGTGGACCAGCGCGGGGCATCCGCCGCCTCTCCTGCTGACGGTGGACGGACAGGCGCAGTACCTCGAAGCGGGACAGGGACTCCTCCTCGGTGCTCCTCCGGGCACCGGCGGCAGCCGGCCGAGCGCCGCGCAGTCCCTGCCGCCGGGTTCCACCCTGCTGCTCTACACCGACGGCCTGATCGAGATCCCGGGCAGCGACCTGGACACCGGCCTCGCCCGTCTGCGCCGCCACGCCCTCGACCTCGCCCACGAACCGCTGGACACCCTGTGCGACCAGCTGCCCGCTCGCATGCCGCCCGGCAGCACCGACGACGTGGCCCTCCTCGCCCTGCGCCTGCCGTCGCCGTGACCGCCGCGGCCCGGGACGTGCTGCTCAGGTCTCGAGGACCAGGACGCGGAACGGGCCGAGTGGGGCCGCCCGAGGTGTGTCGCCTTCGATGTACCGCCACCCCCAGGACCGCAACGCGTCGACGGTCCTGTGGTCGGAACGGTTCACCAGCGTGACGCCGACGGCGGCACCGTGGTCGGTGAGCAGCCGTTTCTGCAGGCGCCGGGCGAGGTTCCAGGCACGGTCCTGGTTCTGCCTGCGTACGCGGGACGGGACGTGGATCCCGGAGATCACGAAGAGGCGTCCGGAGGCGGCGAGCCGGAGCAGCCTCCCCGGTAGGTATCCGTCGAAGCCCTCCCACCACGGACCGTCGCCGCGCACGGGGAAACCGTAGGCGCATCCCGTCAGCGCGGTGGTCTCCGCGACCAGCAACTCGAATCCCGGTCGCCGTACGTCGGCCGCCAGCCGCCGCAGGAAGTCGCCGCGGGCCTGGTTCCACGCCCAGGGGCCACCGCCGGACGTCTCCGCGTACAGATCGCCCAGCTCCTGCAGATGGTCCTCGATCTGAAGCCGGGACAGCGGACGGACACGTTGCCCCTCTCGGGGCGAGGAGCCTCGTTCCGGCCTTGACGGGCTGGGCTTCCCCGTACCCGTACTGCGCCGGTCCGGGGCGGCGGGCCGCCCAAGGAGCTCCGTGGTCGTCGGCGGAACCGGCACGTTCACGATCATGAGGCAAGCCCTGCCCCGGGCACGCGCGGATCCGGCCCGGCGTCGTCGGTCGCCGAGAGCGGCACCGGTGTCGGAGCCGGTGTGCGACGTGCCCTCGGTGTCTTCAACCGTACTCCCGGGGCCGCGGCCCCCCTTGTGGACCGACGGCGGCCTGGAACGCCGAGGTGGGTACGGCGGTCCGTCCGCTCCCCGTCGGACGGGGCACGCGGGAGTACGGTGGACGTACCGAGGGCATGTCGCACACCGGCTTCCGCGCCGGTCTCGTCCTCGGCGAGACACTTCGCCGGAAGCCCCGCACAGCGCGGCGGTTTCCGGAGACAGGTCAACACGATGGCCTCGGCCTTCGACACGTTCCCCGCCGCCGACGCGTGGCCAGAGCCCGACCCGCGCAGAGCCGTGCTGCTGCTCTTCACCACCAGCACCACCGGCACCACGGGCACCACCGGCACCACGGGCACCACTGCGCCACGGACTTCACGCCTCCGTGGAACGGCGGGTCCGCTTCTCCCGAGCGCTTCTCCCGTTCGACTATCCGTCAGGCCGTGACCGCCATGGACATCGTCCTCACCATCGCCGCGTTCCTCGTGCTCATCGCCGGCGGAGCGTACGTGATCCACCGGCTCAACTCCGCACACGGCGAGAGGATCGCCTCGCACTCCTACAGCCGTTTCCTTCCCGGCCGCCCGGCCGCCGGCGACCGCGCCGCCGACAACACCGCACCGCCCCCACCGCACTCCGCCCCGTCCGCCGCGCACGAGCGTCGTGACCATAGCGACGGCGGCCGGGGACGCTTCCGACCGCGCCGCCACCGGGACCGGACCACGCACAACAAGCCGAATCTCGCAGGGCGTTGAGGCCGAGTGCCCCACAGGACAGAGGTCGCATCCATGCACGCGTCGCCCCGCCGCAGCCCCGGCCCCGGCCCCGGCAGCACCCACGGCACAGGTGAAGATCCGCCGGCGCACGAGACCGCGGACGGTGATATCCCCGTGGGCGGAGACGGCGATCCCCCCGTAGGCGGACTCGCGGAGGTCCGCATCATCGCCGCCGGCCCCGACATCGCCCAACGGGTGGCGCAGCTGCTGCGCCGGCACTTCCGCTGCGACGAGCCGCGCAGTTACCCCGCGGGCGCCGAGGGGCGCGACACCCTGCTCCATCTCACCGTCGACACCGGGCACGTCGCCGACGAGCCCTCCGCCGAGTCGCCCTGGCTGACCACCAGCCACACCCAGGCACGGCGCGCCCACACCGACGAGCCGGGCTGACCCCGGCCCACCGCAGCACCGGCCGTCGTACGACGGCCGCCCGAGGACAGGAACCGTGACCATGAACCCGCCCACCGGCCCAGGCCCACCGCCCAGGGCCGACGACCGCGCCCCGGCCCGCCTGAACGGAGCGGCCTGGTCCGCGGCTCCTGGCCGGATGCTCGTCGCCAACCAGGTCGTACGGCTACGGAAGACGGTTGCCATGCACGTCCCGGACACCGTTGTCCTGCTCGCCCCCGGCCACGGCCGCTGGGACCTGCTGGTCGTGCCGCCCGGCACCACCGAGGAGGCGGCCGAGCCGATCATTGCCGCCGCGCTCGGCGACCGCGCCTGACCCGGCAGGAGTAGCGTGGACGCGAGGAGGGCCCCGAACAGGCAGGTGAGCACGATGCCCGATCCCGACTCTGCGCCTCCGGCAGGAGTTCTGGCGGACGGTGTGCACGAATCCATGCGTCCCGGAACGGCACTCCTGCGGCTCACCACGACTCACGAACGCCGGAACATCCTCGACGGTGCGTGGTGGCCCCGCTCCAGGAATCTCACCACCGAACTGCCCGGTCTGATCAGCGCACTGACCGAGCGCCTCGGACCGATCACACGGATCGGCCTGGACTCCGCGGCCTGGGACGACATACCGACGCGGATGACCGTCGACGACCGTGTGGTGCACATCGACGTCTTCTCCGTGGGCGACGACACCGCGCTCGTGACCCGAGGGGACCAGGACCACTTCTCCCTGCTCGTGGTCCCACCGGACACGCCCCCCGAGGCGGCGCGGGCCGCGATCACCGAAGCGGTCCGATCCGGCAACCCCAAGCAGGCCCAGCAGATCCTGATCGACACCAGCCTTTGACTCAGCTCAGATGCGGCAACAGACCGTCAAGGTGGCCTTGTCCTGCCTACGCATGTCGGCAGGGCCCGGTCAGCGGCGCTCGCCTGACACACCCGCCGACAGCTTCTCCTGGACGACTCTCCGGATACGCATGAGCGAAGGCACCCACGGCCGGCCCGTGCGTCGTCGGCGCGCTAGCGGAGAGGAACGGTTCCCCGCGGCCCGCAAACCCGTCTGCCGGATGTCGCGTCGCGCCCTTGGCGTGCCCGTAAGAACGGAGAACCACGGTCGATTACGGTGCGATCCGGGCTGACGGCACGGAGAATTCAAACCGCGTAGACGCAGGTCAGACACCATGCACCCCCGCAAACGCCGTCGCTTCCCAAGCTGAGAGCGCGAGTTCGATTCTCGTCACCCGCTCCACGCGAAACCCCAGGTCAGTGACCCGGGGGTTCCTTTTTGTCTAGACCGGTGAGCGGGTGGCGCACCACAACCGCGCCATAAGGACCCGCTAGGTCCCGGTGGCCTCCTCCTGGTGGTGCGCGGAGTCGCCCGTGTGGTTCTTCGCCCGCTCGGCGCGCACCATCTCGTCAAGGCGGCCGCCAAGTCGCGCTGCCGCTCGTCGTCGGAGTGCTACGCACTGTAGGAGCGGGCACTGACAACCACGCTTGGCGTGAGTCCCGAATGGCCCCGGACGTCGGCTGCCCAGGTAGCGAATCCCGTACTTCACGAAGCGCATCAATAGAGCATCAATAGAGATACAATCTGCGGCAGAGTTTATATCTAAGGAGGTGCAGTCGATGACGAGGACTGTGATCGACCTCGACGACCAACTGGTCGCGGACGTGGCCAAGGCCCTGGGCACAAGCACGAAGAAGGAGACAGTGAACACCGCGCTGCGCGAGGTGTTGGAGAACCGGCGGCGTGCTCTGGCGCTTACCCGCCTGCGGGCGGCTGCCGAGGAGGGCGCCTTTGACCTGGACCTCTTCGAGGACAAGAGGAACTACCGCCGGTGAACGCCGCGCAATTCCTGATCGACACCAGCGCCCTCGCCCGCCTACTACGCGGCGACGCCGAGCAATACGGATGGGACCAGGCGGCAGCCGCAGGGCTCATCGCCACGTGTCCCATCACCGAGTTGGAGTTCTTCTACAGCGCGCGCTCGGCCGCCGACCGTACCCAAGGCATCGAGGACATGCGCCTGCTCTTCGGCTGGGTGCCGGTCGACGACCGCGCCTACGACCGTGCATGGCAGGTCCAGGAAATCCTCACCCAACGCGGACAGCACCGCAGCGCCGGAGCCGTCGACCTCGTGGTGGCCGCCACGGCCGAACTGCAGGGGCTGACCCTCCTGCACCGTGACCGAGACTTCGAGTGCATCGCCTCTGTCACCGGCCAGGCACTCCAGTGGTACGGCCCCGAAGCGGGCAAATGAAAGAGGCCGAACGCCGACTGCTCTGCACGAGCCCAACTCATCCTCTCGCTGGAATCGAGCTGCGCTGACAGGGCTGTACACGTGCGAAGGCGCCCCCGCCCGCACGCCGGACCGAACCTGACCGATCGCATGGTCAGTCCGCCCACGCACTCTGCCGAACGGTCTTCGCCGTCCGTGCCCACAGCGTGCCCATAAGAGCGGACAACCACGGTCAGCAGCGGTGCGACCCGATCCCCACGATCACCCCAGGGAGAGGGCATCTGCACAGGTCGGAGTCACGGCCCCCACGACTCTGGTGCTGAGGAGCGCCCCCACTCCATCTGCCTCCCACACCAGCCTGACCACAGAATCGGGCGTCTCTGCCCGTTGGCAAAGTGGGTGGATGCTTCCTCCGCCTGAGCCCCGCGCAACGACCGTCGCGCCCAGAGGTAGAGATGGCCCGGAAAGCGCTGGCCAGCTTCGAGCAGCATCCCTTCGGACGGGGACTACCTCCTGCCCCTGGACGAGGGTGCTTCACCCTCGTCCAGGGGCAGGGTCCGGCGACGGAGGCTCAGTGCGCGGCGCGGCGGGCCAGCGCCCCACGCGAGCGGGTCACCAGCGCGGCCAGCAGGGCGGCGCCGAGGGGCACGGCCACCAGGAGGGCGGCGAGCGTCTCCCAGGGGACGATGATCGGCACGTACGGCGGGGCGTCACCGGCGCCGCCCCAGCCGTTGTCGAGAGCCTCCTGGTAGAAGCGCATCTGCTCGCGCTCCTCGGTGAGCCGCAGCCCGACCGCGGGCAGGACACCGGCCGCCGAGCCGAGGACCACCCCCATCGCGGCGACCACACCGCACTGGAAGCCGCTGAGCATGCGGCGCACCCGGGGCGGCGCTCCGACCGCGGCGAGCGTCTTGAGATCGGCCTCCGCGTCGGCCTGGGCGAGACCGGTGGCGATGCCGGCCGCACCGATGGTGACCAGGCCGGCGAAGACGGTCAGCGCGAGCAGGACGAGCCCGTTCTCGTCGACCCAGCCCCGCTCCACGGTCAGCTCGACGTTGCTGCCGAGCTTGGCGATCTCGGCGTCGAGCTTCTGCCGCTCCTCGGTGCTGGGCATCCGGTCGGTGCTGAAGAAGGCGCCGAGGGGGACGGTGGTCAGTCCGGCGGCCTTGGCGGCGGCGGGGCTGAGCACGCTCTGCACTCCGTAGGAGTCGGGCGAGCCGGGCACCTGGTAGGCGGGGAAGGACTTCAGCTCGCCCGGGACCGGCTTGCTCTGCTCGGCGGCGCGGTCGGCGGCCTTCGAGTCGGTGATCAGCTTGATGCCGACGGTGCCGTTCCTGTCGACCTGGGGCTTGTGGAAGCTGAGGAGCTTTCCGTCGGCGAGGGCCTTGGCCGCGCCCGGGTCGTCGATGCCGAGGACCTTCAGGAGCGGGGCGTCGGCGATGAGGAGACCGCCGTCGACGTAGATGCCGTGGCCGTCGGGCGAGAGGCAGCGCCAGTCCTTGGCGAGCGCGCGCCGCTGCTCCTTGGTGTACTTCTCCGCCGGGTCGGAGCCGTCGGGGGTGCTGACCCACAGCGGGCACTCGTTGGCCGGCGGGGTGACGACCTCGAACCTGCCACAGCCCTCGCCCTCGTCATACGGGGCGCAGCCGGGCTTGCCGACGGCGATCCGGGACACATCGGCGCGGACGTCGACGGGCAGCGTCCGCTGCACGGCGTCGCGGACCTCGGGGACGTCCCGGCCGCCCTCCTCGGTGACGAGCGCGGCGACGGCCCCGTACGGCAGGCTGGCCCGGTACTCGGCCAGACTCTGGGCGTCGCTGCTCGCGGCGTACGTCGAGACGGCGACGGTGCCCGCGACGGCGGCCAGGACGGCGGCGACAGCGGGTGCCGTACGGCCCCGGTTGCGGACGGCGTCCCGCAGGGCGAGGCGCGGCGAGAGCGGCAGCCAACGGCTGGCGCGGCCGAACAGGCCGACCAGGGCGGGTGTCATGGCGACCACACCCAGCTCGGCGATGGCGGAGCCACCCGCGACCAGGACGAACTGGTCGGAGACGACCGAGCCGTACAGGGCGATGGCCGTGCCGATCAGGACGGCGCCGAAGCCGATCAGCGGCAGCACGCGGTTGCTGCGGCGCACGCCGCGACGGCCGGTGAGGGAGGCCAGGACGGTCTGCCGGGAGGCGGTGACGGCCGGGACGATCGCGGCGAGCAGGCCGGTGAGGACGGCGAGCGCGGCGATGGCGAGCAGTTCCAGCGGCTTGACGGTGAAGCCACCGAACCGCTGCCCCATGTAGTCCTCGAGGAACGGCCGGAGGACGAAGGTCAGGATCAGGGCGAGGACCGTGCCGACCAGGGCCGCCGCGACGCCGATGACGAGGCCGCCGCTCAGCACGATGGCCCGGATGTGGCTGCGGGCACCGCCGTTGGCGCCGACCAGGCCCAGCTGGCGGCGGGAACGACGGGCACCGACGGCGAAGGCGGGACCGGCGAGCAGACAGATCTCCAGCATCGCCAGGCCGACGACCGTGCCCACAGCGGCGAGCGCGGCGGCGTCGGCGGCCCCGCTGCTCTCGTAGTTGGCCCAACCTTCCTTCTGGTAGAGCGGCACCTCGGAGTCGGCGGGCGGGTCGAGGGCCACGGCGCGCGAGGTGACCAGGACACCCTTGGCGTTGATCGCCTGGACCGTGTTCCACGTGAAACCACCGGACTTCTTCACCAGGTAGGTGGTGGAGTCTTCGGGCTTCGGCAGTCCGGCCTTCTCGACCGCCTTGGCGTACGGCGCGAGGAAGGCCCCCGGCAGGGCGTTGACCTGCTGTGCCGTGAGGTCGCTGGGCAGCTCGTACGAGCCGCTGATCACATAGGTGCGGTCGAAGCCGCGGGCGGTGAGGGTGGAACCGACGGACAGCCCGCTGCTCTCCAGGAACCGGGTGGTCGCGGCGATCTCGTCGTTCTTCTCGGGGAAGCGGCCCTCCTGCAGCCGCATGATGCCCCGGGCGACGGGATCGACGGCGGCCAGCTCACGGACCTCGGCCTGGAGCAGACCGTGCCTGGTGGTCAGCTTGGCGCTGCCCCTGCTGTCGGTCAATACCGTCGAACCGGCCGGAATGCTCTTGGTGACATCGGTCGGGCCGTCAGGCCAGGACTTGCCCGGCGAGTCGTAGTCCCCGGCCGGGGTGTGCTGCTCGCCCGCGGGGTCCTGCAGGATGGCCACGCCGGCCGCTCGGGCATCGGAGAAGCGAGCGTCGGCGGCACCCAGGGTGCGCTCCATCTGCTGAGCGGGGGTGAGTTCGGCGCTGCGCAGGGTCAGGTCCAGGGCGCTCACGCCCAGGATCGGCAGCGCGATCATGGCGAGGACGAGGAAGCTGCGGCCCTTGTAACGCCAGGCGTCACGGCGGGCGATGCGGACCGCGGCCCGCCAGGAGTGGAACCAGGTCGTCACCGCTGGGCCGCCCGGCCGGTCAGGAGCGAGTCGGCGTCGCTGCGTAGGGTCTGGTCGACGACGGCGCCGTCCCGCAGGAAGACGACCCGGTCGGCCCAGGCGGCGAACCGCGGCTCGTGGGTGACCATGATGCCGGCGGCTCCGGCGTCGCAGCGGGAGCGCAGCAGGGCCAGCACGGACTCGCCGGTCTCGGAGTCGAGGGCGCCGGTGGGCTCGTCGGCGAGGACGAGCCGGCGGTCGCCGACGAGGGCGCGGGCGATGGCCACGCGCTGCTGCTGGCCGCCGGACATCTCGTCGGGGAACCGGTCGGCGAGATGGCCGAGGTCCATCTCGGCGAGGGCGGCGAGGGCCTCGGTGCGGGCCTTGCGGGCCGATATGCCGTCCAGCTCGCGGGGCAGGGACACGTTCTCGGCAGCGGTGAGGGCCGGGATGAGGTTGTAGTCCTGGAAGACGTAGCCGATGCTGCGGCGGCGCAGGGCGGCAAGCCCCTTGATGCCGAGGGCGGTGATGTCGGTGCCCTCGACGAAGACCTGCCCGGAGGTGGGGGTGTCGAGGCCGCCGGCGATGGTGAGCAGGGTGGACTTGCCGGAGCCCGACGGGCCCATGACGGCGACGAGTTCACCCGGGTGGACGTCGAGGTCGATGCCGCGCAGGGCGTGCACCTCGGTGGCGCCGGAGCCGTGGACGCGGGTCAGGTTCTGCAGACGCAGCACGGGCTGCTGCTGTGTGGACATGGTTCCCCCTCGGGCGTACGCGAGCGAACGGCCGGACGTCGGTGCGACGGACGGTCGTTGGCGGCGCCGTGCGTACGGTATGGATCTGGTCGGGTGTTTGGAGTGTTCAGGTGGTACGGGTGGATCCGGTGGGTCGGGTGGATCCGGTGGACGCGGTCGGCCCTGTGGATCCGTCGTTCGGGCGCTCAGGGCCGGTTGTGAAGGGCGGACGTCACGGGCGGTGGCGTGCGGCCTCCTCTGCCCCGGCCCCCGCCCGCGCCCCCATCCCCGCCGCTCCCGCTGCGGCCCCCGGCGAGGCCGGCCCCGGCCCCGCCGACGGGGCGGTCGACGAGAGACGGATCAGCCGGGACTCGCAGTGGTCGAGCCAGCGCGCCTCGGCCTCGGTCTGGAAGATCAGCTGCTCCAGGACGAGGAGCCAGGCGATGTCGTCCCGCTCCCGGGCCCCGTTCTTCTCCACGGCGGTGAGGGCCTGCGCCTTCAGCCGGGTGTAGTCCTGCATGGCCTTCACGGTGTGCCGGCGCTGGGACTGGATGACGTCACGGATGTCGACCCCGGGCGCCCCGACGGCCATGGCCAGCTTGATGGCCAGCTCGTCACGGGCCGGGCTGGTGCGGTCGACGGGGTTCTCGAACCAGCTGCGCAGTTCGACGCGACCGCTGTCGGTGATCGCGTAGAGCGCGTGGCCGGCCTCGTCCTCGCCGTCCTGCACGACCATGCCGTCGCGTTCGAGCCGGCTGAGCGTCGTATAGACCTGACCCACGTTGAGCGGCCAGGTGGAGCCGGTACGGGACTCGAACTCCGTACGGAGCTGTGAGCCGTAGCGAGGGCCGCGTTCGAGGAGGGCGAGAAGCCCGTGGCGGATGGACATACCGAGTATGTATACCGAGTAAGTCCGCGTGGACAAGCGTCCTGAGGCGGACCCCTGAGGTCCGACTCAAGGGGGACCCGGGCCGTCGCGAGCCTCTCGGCGGCGGCGCATCCGCACCCCGAGGAAGCCGATGCCGAGGCCCACCAAAGCCAGCCCCACGCCCAGTGTGAGCCCGGGAATCCGCCGGTCGGAGAGGTCGAGGGGGGCCTCGGTGCCGGTCCGGTGAGCAGCCGCCGGCAGCTCCGCAGGCGAGCTCTCGGCGGCCGGGGCGTCCGTCTCGGGTACCACCTCGACCCCCTCGTCCGACTCCTCGGCGGGCTCCTCCTCTGTTGCCGTTTTAGTACGAGCGGGCTCCACCGGGCTCGTGGAGAACGGCGAGCCGGAGGGGTCGGCCGGTCGGCCGGGCCGCTCCCGGCCCTCCCCGCCGACCGCCCCGCGAGGGAGGCGGAGTCGCTGGGCGGATCCGGAGGAGGGCGACGCCGACGGGGCGGACGGGCGATCGGGCGGGGTGGGTGCGGCGTGGGGTGGGTGCGGCGGTCGTGGCCGCGGAACCGTTCGGAGCGGGGTGTGAGCGGGCGGTGCGGGGGAGGCCGTCGCCGTGGCCGGGCGCGAGCGATCGCCGTTCGAGGCGGAGCCACTCCCGCTCGCTGGGGGCCAACCGGAAGCCCTGCTCGCCCCCATCCCCGCTTCGTGCCCGTAGCGTGCCCTTCAGAGCGGACAACCGCAGTCAACAACGGTGCAACCAACCCCTCGCACCTGCCGCCTGACAACGAATTTTCCCAGGTCAGGCACCATGCACCCCCCGCAAGCGCCCCGCTGTTCCCTCGAAGCAAGGCTGATTGGCGTTCCCGGGCGCCGCGGAGGCGACGGCTGCCGAAGTCCCTCTCGCCGGTTGCGACTCGACCAACACCCAGCGAACCCGACATGACCTGAGAAAAGCTCCCGGCTCGCGGCAACCCTGTGCGGAGCCTGTGACCACAAGGAAGCGGATCCGGCCAGTTCCGGTGGCCGGATCCGGCTTTCTCTCGTGAACGGCTCGCAAGGAGAACACCCCCCTCATGAACAACCCCACGAACGGCGGGCGCCGCGGGCGTCATAGGCGTCGCTGGACCGCCACCGGTCTGGTCCTCGGCGTACCCGCCGTCCTCGTGCCGTACCTCCTCTACGCACAGGAGGACTCACAGGCCGCGACGGTCGACGGCACTGCCTACTACCGGCTGGTTTCCGTGCGCAGCGGCAAGGTGCTGGACGTCAGCAGCTTCTCCACCGCCGACGGCACCCGTATCCGGCAATACACCGACCAGAACACCGCCAACCAGCAGTGGAAGCTGGAGCCCAGCGGGGACGGCTACTACGAGCTGGTGAACCGCAACAGCGGCAAAGTGCTGGGCATAGCAGGCAATTCCACCGCGCAGGGGGGCGCCGCCGAGCAGCAGACCAACAGTTCCGCCACCTCGCAGGAATGGCGGATCGGCAACGTGAGCGGTTCCGACGCCGTCACCTTCACCTCCCGCAGGAGCGGCCAGGTCCTGGACGTGTCCGGGGGATCAACGGCCCAGGGCGCGGCGGTCATCCAGTATCCGAGCCGGGGCACCACCAACCAGCAGTGGAAGCTGGTGAAGGTGGCCGAGGCCCCGGCCGCCGGGGCCGACAGCGGGCAGACCACGGCCGCGGCAGGACCGTATGTGTGGAAGAACGCCCAGGTGGTGGGCGGCGGTTACGTCACCGGGCTGGTGTTCAACCAGAAGGAGAAGGGCCTGCTGTACGCGCGCACCGACATGGGTGGCGCCTACCGCTGGGACACCGCGGCCGAGCAGTGGATCCCGCTGACCGACTGGATCGGCGAGAAGGACTGGAACCTGCTGGGCATCGATTCGCTGGCCACCGACCCCGTCGACCCCAAGCGGCTCTACCTCGGGGCGGGCACCTACACCAACGACTGGGCGGGCAACGGCGCGATCCTGCGCTCCACCGACCGGGGCCGCACCTTCAAGCGCACCGACCTGCCCTTCAAGCTGGGCGGCAACGAGGACGGCCGCGGGGCGGGCGAGCGGCTGGTGGTCGACCCCGCGAACAACGCCAACCTGCTCCTCGGCAGCCGCAAGAACGGCCTGTGGCGCAGCACCGACCACGGCGTCACATGGCGCCAGGTCTCCTCGTTCCCCGTCAAGGACGGGGCGAGCAGCGGCGCGGGCATCTCCTTCGTGACATACGGACCGGTCGGCAGCAAGACGATCTACGTCGGTGTCGGCGACAGGTCCACCTCCCTGTACCGCTCCACCGACGACGGCAGCACCTGGCAGGCCGTCTCCGGTCAGCCCACCGGCCAGCTGCCGCAGCACGGCGTGCTGTCCGGTGACGGCTCGCTGTACCTGACGTACACCGACAACCTCGGCCCCAACGGCGTGACGGCGGGCTCGGTGTGGAAGTACACGCCGGCCGGCGGGACGTGGAAGAACATCTCCCCCTCCAAGGGCTCCTACGGGTTCTCCGGTCTGGCCGTCGACCCGCGCAAGCCGTCCACGGTGATGGTCACCACCCTTGGCCGCTGGTGGCCCGAGGACGAGATCTACCGCAGCACCGACGGCGGTACGACCTGGAAGGCACTGGCCGACAAGTCGGTACGCAACGCCTCCGCCGCTCCTTACGTCGGTACCCACACCGGGCACTGGATGACCGCCCTGGCCATCGATCCCTTCAACTCAGGGCACGTGTTGTACGGCACCGGCAACGGCATCCTGCGCAGCAAGGACGCAGGCGCCTCCGACAGCGGCGGCACCAGCCACTGGAGCATGGGTGCCCGAGGGCTGGAGGAGACCTCGCTGCTGGACGCGATCGCCCCTCCCGGCGGCGCCACCGTCATCACCTCCATGGGCGACCAGGGCGGCTTCCGGCACGACGACCTGACCAAGGTGCCCTCCGGGCGGCTGAGCAACCCGAAGATGACCAACAGCACCGACATCGACTTCGCCCAGTCCAAGCCCTCGATGATGGTCCGCGTCGGCCGTGGCGGCGACCAGGACGGCGCCTGGTCCGCCGACGGCGGCAGCAGCTGGAACGGCTTCAAGGCAGAGCCGGTGGCCGGCGCCCAGGACGGCCGTGTCGCACTCTCGGCGGACGGCTCCACCATCGTCTGGACCCAGGCCGGCCAGGCCCCGTACCGCTCGACCGACAAGGGAGCGAGCTGGTCGAGGGTCAGCGGCCTGGGCAACGACGCCGTGGTCGTCGCCGACCGCTCTTCGGCCAGGACCTTCTACTCCCTGTCCGGCGGCACGCTCTACGCCAGCACCGACGGCGGCGCGACCTTCACCGCCCGCGCCACCGGCCTGCCCTCCGGCCGCCTCACGGCCGTCCCCGGCATCGCCGGAGACCTGTGGATCGCCGGCAGCGCCAAGGGGCTGCTGCACTCCACCGACGGCGGCCGCACCTTCACCACGCTCAGCACGGTGCAGTCTGCCTCCGCCCTCGGCTTCGGCAAGGCCAAACCGGGCACCGGCTACCAGGCCCTCTACCTGATCGGCACCGTCAAGGACGTCACCGGAGTCTTCCGCTCCACCGACAAGGGCGCCACCTGGCTCCGCGTCAACGACGACGCCCACCAGTGGGGCGCCATCGGCAGCGTCGGCGTCATCACCGGCGACCCCGACACCTACGGCCGCGTCTACGTCGGCACCAACGGACGCGGCCTCCAGTACGGCGACCCGTCCTGACCCACACACCCGAGCGGGGCCGCGGCCACAACGGCGGCGGCCCCGCCATGGCGGGGGCCTCAAGAGGTGTGCATCCGCGACCCGACCGCCGGACGACTCCCCTCGACGAGGAAGCCCGACATGGGATTGCAGGGACTTACCGTCCTGCACCGCGTCCGGGACTTCGATGCGGCGCCGCTGCCACCGGACTGGCACTCCAGTGGTGCGGCCCCGAAGGCGCCGAGTCACACCCTGCTGGCGCAGCAGGTCCTGGCCGAACCGGCAAGTCCCCCCGGGGAAAAATCAGAATGTCCGGGCGCGGCCAGGCGGCAGTCGCGTTCCGCTGTATGGCCCGCGGTGTGCCTACTTGTCGGTGATGAACGGCGCACGGCCGATCTGGGATGAGTCGGTGAGCTGCTGGAGGCAGTACGCGGCGGCGTTGGCCCGCGAGAGACGTAGTCCGCCCTTGTCGCCGACCTTGCGGACGTTGATGGAAGCGGTCTTCGGGCCGTTGGAGAGAAAGGGGAGACGGACGATGGTCCACTTCAGTCCGGACTCGCGCACGATGTGGCCGATGGTCACGAAGGCGTTGTACGCGTCCGGCGCGAACTTCTTGATGGCGGTGACCGTGAGGCCGACCTTGAACTCCTTGCCGTCGGCCGGGTCGGGGATGCTGGGCGTGCCCAGCGCCACGAGCCGCTCGATGCCGTGTTCGTGCATGGCCGCGACGATGTGGCGGTAGCCGGTGACCACCGCCGGGATATCGGCCTTCTTGGTGGTCGGGCCGAGCGTGCTGAGGACGGCGTCGCTGCCGCGTACCGCCCCGGCGATGGCTGCGGCGTCGTCGAGCTGTCCCTGGACGGTGGTGAGCCGCTCGTGCGTGGGCAGTTTCGAGGGGGTACGGGCATAGGCGGTGACCTCGTGGCCCTCGTTCAGGGCCTGGTTGATCAGGAGCAGGCCGGTGGGGCCGGTGCCGCCGAAGACGGTGACGCGCATAGGGGTTCATTCCTTCACAGCGTGGAGGGGTTGGTTCGGAGGGATCGGTGGGGGTGACCGTTGCCTCGCGTACCGCGCTGGGCGGGTCAGGCGGCGTGCTGGTCGATGGCTGCGGCCAGTCGGCGGGCCTGGTCGTGTGCCCGGGAGAAGACGGGCTGGGCCTGGCCGAAGTAGGTGCGGAAGACCGCGGCCCATGCCTCGGGGTTCTTGCCCTGGGCGGAGGCGTGGGCGAGGAATTCGTGGGCCAGGTCGGTGTTGCCGACCTGGTTGTCCAGCACCCGGTACGGGCTCAGGTCCTCACCGTGCGCCAGCGCTTCGATCTGCCGGGCCGACGCCTCGGCACGGCCGGCGTCCATGCCGTGCTTGCGCAGCGCTGCGTCACGCACGGAGAAGGCCCTCCCCACGGGGAAGCCGCTGCTGAGCGGGAACGAGTGGTGGACCACCTCCACCTCGTCGGCATGCTCGAATCGCTGAACGGCCCGCTCCACACGGTGGCTGCCCAGGCCGCACCAGGGCAGGTCACCTCAGACCAAATGTCCACCTTCATCACGTAGCTCCAATTCCGACGACTTGTGCGTAGCGCCATGATGGACCAGCATGGAAGGCGCTACAAAAGGCACATCGGTGTGCGTGCCGGAGAGGAATGTGCGTCATGGGGACGACCAGCGAGGCCGACATGGTGACGGCTGCGGCGATCGGGCCGTGCGCGGCCATTCCCGCAGACCAGATGGCGTTCATCCGGCAGATCCTGGACCGCGTCGGCGACAAGTGGAGCCTGCTCCTGATCGCCGTCCTGGAGTCCGGCCCGCTGCGCTACACCGACCTGCAGCGCCAGGTCCCCGGCATCTCCCAGCGCATGCTCAGCCTCACGCTGCGCCAGCTCCAGCAGGACGGCTTGATCACCCGCACCGCCTACGCCGAGGTGCCCCCGCGCGTCGAGTACGCCCTCACCTCGCTGGGCCGCGGCCTGCACGCCATCGTCATGCCCTTGATCGGCTGGGCCGCCGACCACCACGACGAGATCCGTGCCCACCGCGACGGCGCCGCAGCCGCCGGATCCTGACGGCTGCGGCGATCATGCACGACCGCGCCCGGTTTGCCGCGGGGTGATGCTTACGACCATGCCTGGCCAGAAGGGCCCGGCCAGGCATGGGGTCCAAGACGGCGTCACGCCTCTCGGTAGTGACGTCGGCCGGCAGCCGACGCCGACATCTTCGCGGCCATCGAGGACGCCTCGAAGCTGCACCTGACTCGAACCGCGACCCTGTACTGACCGCTCGTGGCAGGTCGCGTCCGAGGGAGTGCCAAGCCCCGGACCACGGCGTCCGCGAGCTCACCGAGTTCGACTCTCGTCACCCGGAGGCTACGGCCGGTCAAGTCGCCCTCGCTGTAAAGGACTTGGCACTGGGGACGCGTGTCGCGGCGGCCGGCAGTCGGGGCAGAACCCGCAGCGCCTTCCACCGTCAGCTCCGGTCATGGACATGCTGTTAGGCTCCCCTTCACGCGCGTGGGGGGAGCGGCCGGGGGGCCGGGGAAC
This sequence comes from Streptomyces sp. SP18BB07, assembly GCF_036322545.1. Taxonomy (NCBI): domain Bacteria; kingdom Bacillati; phylum Actinomycetota; class Actinomycetes; order Kitasatosporales; family Streptomycetaceae; genus Streptomyces; species Streptomyces sp. SP18BB07. The sequence continues at coordinate 64,984 of NZ_JAQYWT010000359.1, read as the reverse complement.
ATGTCAGGGCGTTGCCGTACGCCCCCGCCATGCCTTCTTGCCTTTCAGGAGGAACGGTGGCCCGATTCGGCCGACGCCGACACAGACACAGACCGGCTCTTGGCTCACGCCCATCACGTCTCGGCCCGCCGGTGGCACGTGGAGCGGCCGTCCTCGCGACGGCGCTGGCTCTCAGCCTTCCGCTCGCCGCCCTACCATCGCCGGCGGAAGCCGCACCGCAGCCTCCCGCTGCGGGAGAGGTCGTACTGCCCGCCGCCCCGCGTGCCGTCCCCAGGGCCACGCAGATCCTCAACGCGGGGACCAGCGGCTTCCTTTGGGCCCAGGAGGGCGACGACCGGCTCCTGTGGACGGACTACACCACCGGCACCACGACCTCGCTCCAACAGCTGCTGGACGTCCCGGTGCAGTACGACATCGACAGCGGCTACTTCCGTGAGGCCGCGTCCTTCCAGCCCGGTTATTACGGGGACGGTTCCGACACCGTCGCCCTCTACTCGAAGGAGGACGCGCAGGTCACCCTCCTCCAGGCCGCGGGCGCATCGGGCGGTTCCACGGTGGTGCCGGTGCCCGAGTACCACGCCTACCAGGGGACCTTCGGCAGCACCGTCCTCACCAGCACCAGCGGCGTCAACGGAGGCCCGAACGCCTACCAGCTGTGGCGCGTCGAGGACGGGGGCGGGACCGGGCAGACGCCCGTGACCGGGTTGCCGGACCGGGCGGGCAACTTCGTCGTCGAAGACGGTGACGCCCGGTCCGTCCTCCTCCGCTACGACACCGCCGAGGACGACTGGAGCCATTGGGGCATCGTCGACCTCGCCACCGGCGTGTTCAGCACCTTGCCCGACCGGATCGACCCGGAGAACGGCTGGGAGGTGACCGGCTTCCAGCTGGGCACCGACTCGGTGCTGCGGCTGCGCAGCGGGCGCGGCAAGGCAGACCTGTACGACCGCGACGACCTGTCCGGGGCGCCCCGTACCTTCGACACGGGCGCCCTGAGCCACCAGGCCGCGTACGGGATCGTCGGCGACGAACTGCTCGGCCTCGAACCGGTGTCCCCCGGTGACAACAAGTACCGGGGCCAGCCGCTGTGGGCCCTCACGTCCGACGGCACGGAGACCGACCTGACCAAGGTCATGGACCCGGCCGGCCACGGGATCGTCCAGGCGCCGGACGGCTCCGTCCTGGTTGCGGGCGCCGAGCAGTACGTCGAGCGGGGCGACCTCGACTGGGGCGTGTACCGGATCACCCGAGCCGCCGACGGCTCGGTCACCCGCAGCCGTCTGACCACCGTGCAGCCGATGCCGGCGCAGATCCACGGCCTCTCGCTCGGCAGCGGCATTCTCAGCAGGGCCGACAACAGCACGCTGTACGAGCCGAACACGATCCTCGGCGCCTACCGCAGCACCTGGTTCAGTACGAACGGCACCCCGACCGTCACCAAGGCCACCGTGGACGGTCTGATCAACGGGTCGGACGGCGACTGCTCCGCCGACACCCCGCACTGCATCCGGATGTTCGCCGACGGCACCGGCCGCCACGGCCGCCGCGACGCCACCGAGTCCGGCCTGACCATGCTGCGCTCCAACGGCGCCACCACCTGGGGCCCGACCCTCGACACGGGTGACGACGCTCCGTGGCTCACGGACCTCTCCGGGCGGTACGCGGTCGTCAACAGCGCATCCTCCGGCTACCAGTACATCGGCGAGTTCGCGGACGGTTCGGCCGGCAGGGTGCTGCTCAAGCGCGACCGGGTCGCCGCGGCCGTCTGGGGCAACACCCTGTGGAGCGGCGCGGCCACCGGCGGCAAGGTCACGGCCACCCGGCTCCCGTCCGGCACCGCCGTGGAGTCCTTCACCACCCGCGACGGCTGCACGCCGACCAGCCTCCAGGCCGTAGGCCGCTGGGTGTACTGGACCTGCGAGGACACCTTGGGTGACGGCCAGGGCTCGGGCGTCTACGACCGTACGGCCAAGCGCACCGCCACCGCTCCAGGGGGCAGAATCCTCCTCGGTGACGGCTACCTCGTCGAGCGCGTCGCCGGCACCCGGTCGGGCAGTGGGCTGACGCTCCTCGACCTGCACAACGGGCTGCCGTCCAGCGGCAGTCACACGGACCTGCCGAGCCGCAAACTCGCCGACTGGACCGACATCGGCCGCGACAACCTCAAGGCGGGCACGTCCTGGACCGTCGACCGCTTCGGCGGCGGCGTCGCCTTCGCCGACCGGGAGCAGCGCGTCCACCTGGTGCCCACCGGCGTTCCGGCATCCGCGCTGTCGGCCATCGACTCCACGGTCACCCCCGGGGCCGCGAGCTGGTCCGGCACCTGGTGGCTGTCGAGGCCCGCCGCGACCTGGAAGGTGGTCGTCCGCCACAAGGCGTCCGGCACCACTGTGCGGACCGTGTCCGGCTCCGCCGCCCGCGGTCTGCTGACGGCCGCCTGGGACGGGAAGGACTCCGCAGGCCGCCTCGTCACCAACGGCACCTACACCTGGACGCTGACCGCCCAGCCCGCCGACGGCCAGGGCACCGCCCTCACCCTCTCCGGCACCATCGGCGTGACCGCCGGAGCGGCGGCCCCGCACGACTACGCGGGCAACGACGGCATCGGCGACATCCTCACCCTCAATTCCTCGGGCACCCTCACCATCCAGCGCGGCACCGGCACGGGCTCACTGGGCAGCAAGGTCTCCGGTGGCGGCTGGCCGACCACAGCGAGGTTCGTGCCGCTCGGCGACCTCAGCGGCGACCGCTGCAACGACGTCCTGGTCCGGCTGAGCAGCGGCGCCCTGCGCGCCTACCGCCCGGGCTGCGGCAAGGCGGCGACGCCCTCGACGCCGTACACCACACTCGCCACCTCCGGCTGGAACCAGTACGACCTGCTGACCTCGCCGGGTGACGTGAGCCGTGACGGGCGCCCGGACCTGATCGCCCGCAACGCCTCGACCGGCGCCGTCTACCTGTACAAGGGCACCAGCACGGGCAAGCTGTCGGCGCGCGTGAAGCTGTACGGCGACTGGAAGGCGTACAAGAAGGTCGTCGGGGCCGGTGATCTGAACGGCGACGGCGTCGGCGACCTGCTTGTGCAGGACAAGTCGAACAACCTGTACCGGTACGACGGCACCGGCAGCGGTACTTTCAAGGCCCGCGTGAAGCTGTTCTCGAACTGGGGCGCTTCCTACAACGCGGTCGTCGCAGCCGGTGACATCACCGGCGACGGCAGGACGGACCTCGTCTCGCGCGACACCAGCGGCAACCTGTTCCGCCACAGTGGTGACAGCAAGGGGTCGTTCGGCGGCCGTGTGAAGATCGCGACAGGCTGGCAGGGGTACAAGGCCGTCGTATAAGGAGCATTACCCCCGTGGTGTGCGCTGCCAGGCCAAGGCCCGTCGGCGCGTGGCCCGGCAGTTCGCCGCTCGGTGAACCGCCGGGCCTCGCCCCGCAGTGCGGGTTCCCCGGACGCCGTGCCCTCGACTTGCCCTTCAGAACGGACAAGCAGGGCCATCAGCGGTGCGGCCATGCGCTGTCAGGCGCTGGGCAAGAGGGCATAAGCCCATAAGGACTCGGCTGGGACCGGTCGCCTCCTTCGGCTGGAGATCGAGGGCGACGGGCCCGGCATCGGTGGAGAGCCTGTGGGGCGTCGACCAGGGCGACGGCACCGCGCCGTGGCTCGGGCCTGCGCAAGGCGACCGCTCCCGTCACTGCATTTGCAGTGTTCCGTGGTGGGGGTACATCTCGCTACGATCGCCGTCATGACGACCGTCCGGCTGCTGACCAGGCAGGTGTGGAGGCGCTGCACGCGTGCGTTCTGGGCCATGGACCGGGCCCTTGGGGGGCTGGAACGGCCTTCCCGCACGCAGCAGTTCGCCGCCCGGCGCCCCGTCGCAGTGGGCGTATGGACGGCAGCACCGGCGGCCGCGCTCCTGGGGGTCGCCAACCTCGACAGTGTGAACACGGTCGGTGATGTCATGCCCCTTCTGGGGGGCGGGGTGGCGTTCGGCCTAGTCTTCGGGCTGACGGCCTTGGGCGAACGCGCCAGGCAGCGCCGGCTCCAACGGCTGGGTCTTTGGGAGCCTCCCGTCAGAGGCTGACGGCTTCCCAGCCACGTCCCGCTGGGCCGGTCCATGCTGCTGCGCGCATCGGCGAGTCGATGCCCACGGGGTTCCGCCAACGGACGGCGTGCCAGCCGGTCCAGGCCGGCCTTGGCTGACCGACGGGGGTGGGACGTCGGTTCCATCAGCGGCCGGGACGCGTCGATCGCGGGACAGGTCTGGCCCTTCCTGCTCGTCGGACTGCTGCTCGTGCTGAGCATGGCCCGCGGCGGCGGGCCCCATCGCCTTCACGGGCCTCGCCGTACCGCACATCGCCCGCGCCCTCGTGGGTCCGCAGCATCGTTGGCTGCTGCCCATGGCCGCGCTGCTCGGGCCGGTGATGCTGCTCCTCGCGGACGTCCTCGGCCGGGTCGTCGTACGCCCCTCGGAGGTGCCGGTGGCCGTGATGACCGCGCTGGCCGGGGTGCCGTTCCTGGTCGTGCTGGTGCGGCGGAAGAAGGCAGTGGCGGTCGCATGACGTACGTCCCCCAGCCCGCTCCCCTCGCCCAGATCATCGAGCAGCCCGAAGGTTGACCGCCGGGCCCACACCGACTCGGCCCGTCGGCCACCACAGCACGGCCCGCCCGGCGCATGTCCATGAGCGCGAGGCCCGCCCGCCATGTCCACGTGCGCGATGTGTCGCCGCTCGCCCCTGAGGGGCTTTACGGGTCGACCCCACCCCGACACCACGCAAAAGTGGCTATATGCGTCATGTACGAGGTTAGCCTGAACTAAGCAAGTTTAGGCTGACCTAACCAGAACCGACATGACCGGTGACGGAGGAGCGGGACGTGACTATCTCCGCGATGAGGCCCCTGCTGGCACCGGCTCTCGGCGGCCTGTTGGCGCTGGGCGTCACGGCCTGCGGCTCCGAGCAGGCCGCGCAGACCGAGGCCGCGGGCACAGCCGAAGCCCGGGCGCGTACGGACGAGAAGATCACCGTCTACAGCGGCCGTAGCGAGTCGCTGGTCGAGCCCGTGCTGCGGGACTTCCAGGAAGCCAGCGGCATCACCGTCGAAGTGCGCTACGGCGATACCGCGCAGATGGCCGCCCAACTGCAGGAAGAGGGCAGCCGGAGCCCGGCGGACGTCTTCCTCGCCCAGGACGCCGGGGCCCTGGGGGCCGTGGCCGAGAAGGGTCTCTTCGCCGAGCTGCCCGACGAGGTGCTGGACAAGGTGCCGTCCGCCTACCGGGACGAGGACGGCGAGTGGGTCGGTGTGACGGGCCGGGTGCGCACGATGGCCTACAACACCGACCAGGTCCCCGAAGCCGATCTGCCCGAGTCGGTGTTCGAGCTGACCGAACCGGAATGGAAGGGCAAGGTGGGCATCGCTCCCACCAACGGCTCGTTCCAGGCGTTCATCACGGCGATGCGGGTGGAGCACGGCGACGAGAAGACCGAGGACTTCCTCGCAGGACTGAAGGCCAACGACGCTCAGATCCGCGAGGGGAACTCGCAGATCGTCGCCGACGTCGACTCCGGCCGGCTCGCTTCGGGGCTGGTCAACCACTACTACGTGTACGAGCTGGCCAAGGAGGAGGGCACCGACGTCGACGCCCTCAAGGCGAGGAACCACTTCTTCCCGAACAAGGACATCGGCAGCCTGGTCAACATCTCCGGTGTGGGCGTGCTGGACAAGGCCGACGACGATACCGACGTCCGCGAGTTCGTCGACTACCTGCTGGGCACCCAGGCCCAGACCTACTTCGCCGAGCAGACGTACGAGTACCCGCTGATCGACGGCGTCGACGCCGCCCCCGGCCTGCCTTCACTGTCGTCGCTGAACACGCCGGACATCGACCTCAACGACCTGGACGACCTGGCCACCACCATCAGGATGATCAAGGAATCGGGGCTCGTCTGACCACTCGGACCTCCCTGCGCCGGGCGCGGCGACTGGTGCCGCGCCCGGCACTGGCCTGCGGAGCGTTGCTCGCCGTCGGCGTCGCGCTCATCCCGCTGGCCTATCTGGGGATCCGGGCCGGTGAAGCGGGCTGGGACCGGATCACCGAGGAACTGCTCACCGAGCGCACCGGAGCACTGATCGGCCGAAGCCTGGCGCTCGCGGCGGTCGTCACCTCGGCCTGCACGGTCCTGGGTGTGGCCGCGGCGTTCCTGGTCACCCGCACCGACCTGCCGGCCCGGCGGCTGTTCGGAGTGCTCGCCGCGCTGCCCCTCGCGATTCCCAGCTACGTCGCCGCCTTCGCCTGGGTGTCCGCTGTGGAGGACTTCGAGGGTTTCTGGGCCGCGGCGCTCGTGCTCGCGCTGGTCTCGTACCCGTACGTGTACCTGCCGGTCGCGGCCGCGCTGGTCGGCGTGGATCCGGCGCAGGAGGAGGTGGCCCTGTCCCTGGGGCGCGGCCCATGGCGCATGACTCTCGGTGTGACGCTGCGCCAGGTGCGGCCGGCGGTGGCGGCGGGAGCGCTGCTGGTCGCGCTGTATGTGCTCTCCGACTTCGGCGCTGTCTCGATCCTGCGGGTGAACGTCCTCACCCGGGCCGTCTTCACCTTGATCACCCTCGGCTTCGACCGCACCGGGGCGCTCGTGCTCGCCACGGCCCTCGTCGCCCTCACCACCCTGGTTCTTCTGGCCGAGCAGCTCAGCCGACGGCGCGCGGCCCGCTACGCCCGCCTCGGCGGCGGGGCGCCACGGCCGCCGACGCGCCTGCGCCTGGGCCGGTGGCGCGGGCCGGCCGTACTCGGGCTCGCCTCGGCGATCGGCGCGGCGCTCGGTGTGCCGGCGGTGAGTCTGGTGCGGTGGTTCGGCGAGGGGGTGTCGCGGCCGGGGTCCCTCGGCGAACTCGCCGACGCGGCGGGGAACTCGCTGTGGGTCTCCCTGCTGGGCACCGCCCTGACCCTGGTGCTGGCGCTGCCGGTGGGGCTGCTGTCCGCCCGCGTACCCGGCCTGCCGGCCGTGGCGCTGGACCGCCTGGCGTATCTCTCGCACGCGCTTCCCGGCCTCGTCATCGGACTGTCGCTGGTGTTCTTCGGCATCAACGTCGCCTACCCGCTCTACCAGAGTGTGTGGCTGCTCGCGCTCGCGTACGCGGCCCTGTTCCTGCCCCTCGCGGTCGCGGCCGTCCACGGCGCCGCGGCCCAGGCCCCACCCGTACTGGAGGACGTGGCCCGCTCGCTCGGACGGCGCCGCGCGTACGTACTGCGCACGGTGACCCTGCCCCTGGCCGCACCCGGCATCGGCGCCGGTGCGGCGCTTGTCTTCCTCACCTGCATGAAGGAGCTGCCCGCCACACTGCTGCTGCGCCCCACCGGAATGGACACCCTCGCCACCGGTCTGTGGAAGCACACGTCGGTCGCCGCGTACGCGGCCGCCGCGCCCTACGCCGCCCTTCTGGTGCTCATCGCCGCCGTACCGACGTGGTGGCTGTCGGCCCACACGGGCGTCCTCACCCGTACAGGTGGCTGACATGGCGGAACTGAGCATCATCGGCGTCCACAAGAGCTATGGCCGTGTCCAGGCGCTGTCCGGCGTGGACCTCGCCGTCCGCTCCGGGGCGCTCGTCGCCGTGCTCGGCCCCTCCGGCTCCGGCAAGACGACGCTGCTGCGCTGCATCGCGGGCTTCGAGGTGCCGGACGCCGGAGAGATCCGGATCGACGGCCGCCCCGTCGCCACCCCCGACGCATCGGTGCCGCCGGAGCGGCGGCGGATCGCGGTGGTGCCCCAGGAAGGCGCGCTCTTCCCCCACCTGTCCGTGCTGGCCAACGTCGCCTACGGGCTCGACCGGGCCTCCCGACGGGCCGGCCGGGCGGCTGCCGTGCTGGATCTGGTGGGGCTGGCAGGCTTCGAGGACCGGATGCCACACCATCTCTCCGGCGGACAGCAGCAGCGCGTCGCGGTCGCCCGGGCGCTCGCGCCGCGCCCCCCGATCGTGCTCCTCGACGAACCGTTCAACGCACTCGACGCCGCCCTCCGGGCCGAGCTGAGACGGGACGTCTGGCAGGCCCTGCGCGCCGACGGCGCCACAGCCGTCCTCGTCACCCACGATCAGGCCGAGGCACTGTCGATGGCCGAGGAGGTCGGAGTCATGCGGGACGGCCGCATCGTCCAGACCGGCCCTCCGGAACTCCTCTACGGAGCACCGGCCGACCCCTGGGTGGCCGGGTTCGTCGGCGATGCGGTGTGGTTGCCCGGGGTAGCGGAAGGCGACCGAGTTCGCACCCCGCTGGGCACGATAGGACTCACGCCGCTCGAAGGGGGTCCGCCGACCGGGCCGACGCTCGTGCTGCTACGGCCCGAGCAGATCACGCTCGCCTCGCCGGGCACCAGGGGCGCGATCACCGCGACCGTGGTGCGGCGCGACTTCTACGGCCACGACGCGATGCTCGCCCTGCGTCTGACCGACGGCACGCCGGTGGCCGCCCGCGTCTTCGACCCGGCAGCCCTCCCGCCCGCCGTCGGTGACCAGGTCCGCCTGTGCGTCCGCGGCAGCGGCCGCGCCTTCCCGCCCGTCGAACGACCAGGCGGCCACACCCGGTCATCCGGCGTCGACGGGTAGTTCGAAGGCCGGCCCTGACCGAAGGTCGGCCCCGAGGCCGCCACGATCAACCCGGCCTTTGCCGCGACGGCGCGGACGGCATCCGTGAGCGGCTCGGCGGTCGCCCAGGCTCCCCCTCCAACCCGAGCCGCTCCAGGGCCTCCTGGCGGGCGGGACTCATCTGACGGTGCGGCCCTGAGCACGGACATCGGCCTCGTCAGGCTCGTCCACCAAGTACTTCCACTCGGGGTGGAAGTCGGGGTGGTCGGCATACGCCGCGAGCAGGGTGAAGGCCACCGGACTGCGCCGCCGCAGCGGAATGCCCTCGATCCCGCTCATGACCGCGTTCTCCAGGATGGAGCGGGGCTTGTCCTCGACAGTCCACGGGATCTCGTGCACCCAGTGCAGGAGCCTGCGCTTCGCCTCGACATCGGCAAGCACCCGGTCCCGCAGTCGGATCAAGTCCTCGTTCTTGCCGGGCTTCAATGCGCGAGCCGCCGTCTCGTCCTCACGAAACCGGGCCCGCAGGAACACCACCATGGCTTCGTCGACTTTTCTCATTGCTCCCCCTCTGTCTGTACGCGTTGCGGGACATCATCCACCCAGCGCGTACAGCTCGAGGACGTCCTGGCGGTCGGTCACCGGAAGGAGTGTGGACGAGACCCCAGCCCAGCCATGGTCCAGGTCAGCGCAACAGGTCAGCGACCCAAGGCCTTGGCCGTTGGTGAGCGGCCCGACTTCCGGCTGCGGCGGGTTCCGGTCTCCTCCGTAGGTTGCAGAGCCTCTACCTGTGGTTCGAGGCGTCATTCGTCCTGAAGCGCGAAGCCAGGGCCGTACCCCCGCTCATAGGCTCGATCACATCGAGAACGCGGTCGGTCGCCGCTTTCCCAACTACCCAACGAATCCAGGGGGATCTCCCATGTCCAAGCGCATTGTCCTCTCCTCGCTCATCGGCGCCGTCGCCCTCGGCGCAGTGGCCGCCGGTGGCCTCGCTCTGGCCTCGGTCCCCACGGAGCCGACCCTGGAGCACGGCGGGGCTCGCTACACAGCTCCGTCCGGCGGCAGCGCGGGCTCGTTCGTCTACACCGTGGACGTGAGCGACGACTCTGGCGTCCGAGGCCTCAAGGTCCTTGCCTGGCCCGCGAGTTCGAAGCTCGACCCGACCGAGACGGAGCTGCGCTCGGCGGAGAGCGCCACGTGCCGGAGCATCTCGGACAAGGCCACCCGCTGCACGTACACGCTGAAGGTCACGCAGCGGGAGGCGGCCGACCTGGCCAAGGGCACCTGGTACGTCTCGGCACTGGCGACGGCCGAGGACGGGGGCACGACGTTCGTGCCCCGCGCCGCCACGTTCGACCTCACGCGCTGACCCGCCGGGCGAACCGTCGTTCAGTGAGGCGGTCTGCCGCGCACAAGGCGCGTACGCAATGGGCGACTTGGCGCCGCGCGCGCTCTTCCCGGTGGGTGGCCGGGAAGGGCACGGCCAGGCATCACGTGAGCTGCCCCCGAGCGGCCCCGACCACCGGGCACGTGGTCTTCGCCGGGCGCTGAACGTGTTGTGTGTCGAGCGTCCAAGAGCCCGCGCCCTCACCTTCAGGCCGCCCCGTGGGCCGTGAGGATGGGTGTCACCGGTACCGCGGCACTGTCCGCCGGTCGAATTGCGTCCCGCGGTGCCGGGGGCCGGCGTAGATCCATTCCTAGCGTGAGCACAGGGTCGTTCAGGGCCCCTTCTCCTCGAGGGCGGCTGTCCTCTGTTCGGGTGGTGGCGGATGATGGGCGGTATGCGTATCCGCATCGACGCCGTCGATCTGCCCGGGCTCACCTGTCCGGCCCGTGCCGACGGGAGGGCGCCCGCGTACGGCAACGTCCACGTCGCCGTGCAACGCCGCGACCGTCCGGCCGAGCTCCTCGCACCGCAGCCCGGTGACGCGCCGTCCGCGACCTGGACCCTGGAGTGCACCACGAGCACCTCGCCGGCCGGCACCGAGGTCAAGGGCCCGTACGTGCAGGACCGGCTGGGCCGCCGGTTCATCTACCTGTCGTGGGGCACGGTCGACGAGTCGGGCATGTTCACGATGTTCCGCCGCGCCAAGTTGCTGCTCGACGTCGTCCCCGCCGACGTACTCGCCGCCGCCGCACGCGACGGCCTGCTGGTCGGACGCCTCGGCCTGACCGACGCGGACGGCGGTCCGCTCTGCGCACGAGTCCAGCCCCCGCACATCACCTGGACCGCCGAACGCGACGTGTAGGAGAGCCTGCTTACCGCCCGAGACGTGCGATGGAGACGGAACTCCTCCACTCTTCGCCACGCTCATCTCGGCACCGCCTGTTCTTCCGTCCGCAAGCGGAAGGCAGGCGCCGAGCCAGGCCATGACCCCGCCACCGTGCCCCTGCGGCCTCGCCACCACGCACCGGCTCAGGAACCCGTCAGGCCGATGATCCGCTGTCGATGACCAGGTCGGTGCCGACCATCGCGCCGGCCGCGGGTGAGGCGAGGTAGAGGACCGCGGCGGCCACTTCTTCGGCCTCCGCGACCCGGCCCAGCGGGTTCTCCGTCTTCACGCGCTCGGCGCGGTCGGCCTCGGTCTCGCCGGGGCGCAGCGACATGGGGGCGGCGGAGGCGCCCGGGCTGACCGCGTTGATACGGATGCCCTGGTGGATGTGGTCGAGAGCGGCGGCACGGGTCAGCGCGGAGACGGCCGCCTTCGAGGTGATGTACGCGGCGACGTTCGGTATCCGCAGGTGTGCGCCCAGGTTGGAGGAGATGTTCACGATGGTGCCGCCGCCGTTCTCCTTCATGTGCGCGATCTGGTGTTTCATCGCCAGCCAGACGCCGGTGACATTGGTCCGCAGTACCGCGTCCCAGTCCTCCTCGCTCACCTCACCGACGGGGACGGTGCCTCGGAGGATGCCAGCGTTGTTGACCGCGATGTCCAGTCCGCCGAATCGGGTGACGCTCTCGCGAACGAGGTTCCGCAGTCGGCCGGAGTCGGTCACATCGACGGTGACGGCGGCGGCCGTGCCGTAGCCCGCCTCGATGAGGCGGACGGTCTCGTCCAGGGAGGCCGCGGTACGTCCCGCAGCGACCACTGCCGCGCCCTCGGCGGCGAAGGCGAGCGCGATCGCGCGGCCTAGGCCGGAGCCTCCTCCGGTGACGAGGACGGTCTTGCCCGTGAAGCGGTTCATTTCACTGACTCCCTTGATTGACCTTGATCGACCTTGATCGACGATTACTTGGTGCGGTGGCAGAGGAAGGCCACGACGGTCAGGGCGGCCCCCGTCACCGCCAGGGACCAGGCGTCGCTGCCGAGCGTGAGCAGAACGGCGAAGAGAACGGTCGGGCCGATTTCCATCGCGCTGTTCAGCACGCCGCCCGCGAGCCCGGTCTGCCGCTGTGGCACGCCCCGCACAGCGAGCACGGCGGTTGCCGCGAATGACGCCGCGGCGCCGGCCGGCAGCAGCACGAGACCCGGCAGCAGTCCGTACGCGTACGAGGTATGCGCGTCGAGCCCGGTGAGCGCGAGGAGGCCGAGCCCGACCGCGCCCGCACCCAGCCCGGCGGCCGTGACGGTCCGGGCCCCGTACCGGCCGATGAGTGGTCCCGCCGCCCGGCCGGAGGCGATGAGCGCGACGGCGAACGGCACGAAGGCGGCCGAGGTCCGCAGCGGAGACCAGTCGCGGGCCTGCTGGAAGTGGAGCGAGAGGACGACGAAGGTCATCGCGGTTCCGCAGGCGCTGAGCGCGGTGGCGGTGAGGGCGAGGACCCGCCGCCGGTCGAGCAGGAAGCGGGGCGGCAGCAGCGGGTCGCGGGCGTGGCGCTCGGCGTACCAGAAGGCGGCGAGCAGTGCGGTCCCGACGAGCAGCGGCACGAGTACGCCGGCCGACGGCCAGGGGCGGGCGTCGGTGACGACGAGCCCGTAGCTGGTCAGGGTGATCCCGCCGGTGGCCAGCAGAGCACCCGGCACGTCCAGGGTCCTGTCCCGGCTCGGCGCGGTGTCCGGCAGCAGCCGGGGCGTGAGGGCGAGAGCGGCGACCGCCACCACGAGTGGTACGGCGAAAGTCCAACGCCAGGAAAGCAGCGCCGCGATGACGCCGGAGACCAGATTGCCCGTCGTCGCGCCGAGCACCGAGAGGCCGCCCCAGGTGGCCATCGCCCTGCCGTACGTGTCGGGGGACGGGAAGACGGCCCGCAGCACGGCCATGGCGGCCGGCGCGACCAGAGCCGCTCCCGCGCCCTGCGCCAAGCGCGCCGCGAGCAGTGCTTCGATGCCGGTGGCGAGCGGGGCGGCGGCCGAGGCGGAAGCGAAGAGGACGAGGCCCGTGGTGAGCGCGCGCCGTCCGCCGTAGCGGTCGGAGAGGCGTCCGCCGAAGAGCAGCAGGCCGGCAAAGGTCAGTCCGTAGGCGGCGCTGAGCAGGATCAAGTCGGCGCGCTCCAGATCGAATTCGCGTCCGATGAGGGGCAGGGGTACGGCGAGCGTGGCCAGCGTGAAGATCAGCGTTGTCTGGAGAGCGCCGAGGAGGATGAAGGCGTAGCGGTGCTGCGTCGCGCGGGCGTGGCCCGTGGCTGTCATACCTTCCCTGACCTCCCCCCAATATTTGACCGATCGATCTAGAATTTGGACATGCGCGAGGGAGCCCGGTGGCTCCAGGAGCGTGATTCAGACCGGATCCAGCGCGGATTCAGTCCAACAGGGCCAGCGCCTGTTCGGCCGCGTCCCGCACGCGAGCGGGATCGTTCGACGCCTTGCCGACGATCCGCACGCCCTGCAGCAGGACGAGCAGCATGCGGGCCAGTGCGCGCGGATCCCGGTCCTCGGGCAGCTCGCCCTGGGCCCGAGCCCGCACCAGCGCGGAGTGCAGCAGGGTTTCGACGTGCTGCCAGCTGATCTCGACCCGTCGGGCCGCCGCGGCGTCGTGCGGCGCCAGTTCGGCCGCGGTGTTGGTGATGAAACAGCCGTTCAGCCGCCCCTCCGGGGAAGCGGCCTCCGCGGCGAAGCGACGCACCACCGCCCGCACCGACGGCAGCGCGGGGCCCGGCTGGGACAACTCCGCGAGGAGAAACGGGTCACGCGTCTCGGAGTACCGGTCCAGAGCCTTCAGGTACAGGTCGTGCTTGCTGCCGAACGTCGCGTAGATGCTGGCGCGGCCGATGCCGAGGTGCGCGACGAGATCCGCCATCGACGTCGCTTCGTAGCCGCGCCGCCAGAACAGCTCGAGAGCCGACTGCAGCGCGGCGTCCGGATCGAATTCCTTGGTCCTGGCCACACCGGAGACCCTAGACCTATCCAGAACGATCGGTCAATAAAGCTACCGTGAGTGCTCTTGTCTTCCGGCGGGCGCCCACCCCGGGCGGATGGGCCGCTCAGGGGGAACCGTGCGGCCGCGGGGGTGAGCGGTGGCCGGAAGTCGTCCGTCGTGCGCGGGCTGCGGAGGCAGGCCGGTGCTCGTTGTCCATTGCGGGGCATCCCGCTGGACCGTCAGTTGCGCAGCTGGCGCGAGCTGGTCGCGGTGGACCTGACCGCGTGGGTGGCGCGGATGGAACCGGATCCGTATCTGAAGCAGGCGCAAGGCAGCCGACATGACCGAACTCGACACCCCGCAGGCCGGCGACGACCGGGCCGCGGACAACGACGTCGTGGCGCTGCTGATGCGGCAGCACGGCGACATCCGCACCCTCTTCGACGAGGTCGAGGCGAGCAGCGGTGAGGACGAGACCGCCGAGGAGGAGGTCGTCCATCCCCTCGCCCAGCGCTCCCTGCCCGGCGGTGAGAAGGTGGTCGAGGAGCGGCTCGCGGAGGAACGGGCGGCCAAGGAGACCCTGGCCGCGCTGGACGACGTCGACACCGACGACCCGAAGTTCATTCCCATGCTGCTGAAGCTCCGCAGGGACCTCCAGGAGCACGCGCGGGCCGAGGAACGCTACGAGTTCACCCACATCCGCCGCAGCGCCGACGCCGCCAAGCCGGCCTCCATGGCGAAGGCCGTCAAGGCCGCCGAGGCCATCGCACCCACACGGCCCCACCCGGGCGTGGAGTCGGGCGCGGCGAACGTGATGCTCGGGCCGGTCGCCGCCCTCATGGACCGCACCAAGGACGCGGTGCGCAAGGCCATGGGCAAGGACGGCTGACGGTCGTACGGCGACCGAGCGCCTCGCGGCTTTCGGCGCGAGGTGCGCGGTGTGCGGTCCCATCCCGACGTGCCGGCAGAGGACCGCGGTCGTCAGGCCGTCGCGTTCAGCAGGTCGGCCAGCAGCTCGGGCCGCTCCAGGGCGATGAAGTGGCCGGCCTTCGGTACCTGTGTGAAGTCGGCGGCGGGCAGGAGTCGCTTGTTGGCCTCCCGGTCGGAGGGGCGGGACCAGTCCTTCTCGCCGTAGAGGAGGTGGACGGGGGCCTTGACCTCGGGGTAGCGCGCGCGGGCCGCGATCAGACTGGGCAGGGCTTGGTACACGCCCCGGGCGACGGTCGGGTAGCCGGGGCGCCCGCCCACCTGGAGGAGCTCGTCCACGTAGTCCCCCCGCAGCGCGCTCTTGTCGCCCAGGCCGCCCTGAAGGATCTTGGTGAGCGCCGGCTTGGGCTCCACCCCGGCGATCACCGGGCCCACCCCGGGGGCGAGGACACCGCTGATCACCACACGGGCGAGGAGGCCGGAGCGGGCGATTCCGCCGCGGAAGTCGTAGGTGTTGACCGCGACGACGCGCCGGACCCGTTCCGGGAGGTCGGCCGCGGTGGTCAGGGCGAGCACCGCCCCCATGGACTCGCCGACCAACGTCACATCGTGCAGGTCGAGTTCGGTCAGGAGGCGTTCGACGCCCGCGCGCATGGCCGGCTCGTCGTACGACGCTCCGGGCACGATCTCGGAGTAGCCCATCCCCGGTAGATCGAGGGCGTACACGGTGTACCGGTCCGCGATCAGCGGGATGAGGTGGCGGAAGTGCTCGGCCTGGGTGCGCACGGTGTGCAGCAGGACCAGCGGAGCGCCGGTGCCCGCCTTGAGGTAGCGCAGGGTTCCCTCGCGGCCGTCGGATCCCCGGCGCGGGGCGATGGTGTGGCTGGTGGTCCCCGGGACGAGGATCGAGGGACGTGGCTCGTGGGCGGGCATGTCGGCGACTCCTCGCGTGGGTGGGGGTTACTGCGCCAGTTGGGGGTACAGCGCTGCCAGGTCGCCGGCCAGACCCGCCTTGACCTGCCGTGAGATGTCGTCGGCGAGCACCTCGTGCGCGCCCGTCTCGATGCCGTCGAGGGCGAGCGCGGCGACGTCACGGGGGTCGGACTTGGGCGCGTCGACGCCGGCCGCGAGGTCCGTGTCGACGTATCCGACATGCAGTCCGGTGACGTCGATACCGCGGGGCCGCAGGTCCAGGCGCAGGGAGTTGGTCTGCGACCACAGGGCGGCCTTGGAAGCGCTGTAGGAGCCGCCGAGGGCCAGCCAGGACAGCACCGAGTGCACGTTGAGGAGGTGACCGCCGCCGTTGCGCTCGATGACCGGTACGAAGGCCCGGGTGAGCAGGAGCGGGCCGTAGAAGTTGGTCTCGAACTCCCGGCGTACGTCGTCCACCGGGGAGTCGAGGAAGGACGCGCCGACCGAGGCACCGGCGTTGTTGATCAGCACGGTGACATCCTGCGCCTGCGCGGCGGCCGCCGCCACGGAGGCCGGGTCGGTGACCTCCAGCGCCACCGGGACGGCGTCGGGGTGCGTCACGGAGCGCGGGTCGCGCGCCGTGGCGTAGACCTTGCCGGCACCACGCGCGTACAGCTCCTCCACCAGCGCCTTGCCGATGCCCCGGCTGCCGCCGGTGACGAAGACGTGCGCGCCCTTCAATGCGGTCATGACTCTCCTCAAGAACGAGAAACCGATCGGTTTCAATCAATGTAAACCGATCAGTTTCTGAGCGCAAGCCCGACAGACCCCGCGCTTGCGCCATGGAAACCGATCTGTTTACCTACATGGAAACAGATCGGTTTTCGGCCATGCGTGGTCGGCCGACGATGATCAGCGATCAAGGGGAACAGTGAGTACCACCTACGACCGTGGGGCACCCGCCTCCGGAAAGACAGACTCGGGCCGCCGCGGCTCCCATGCCGTGCGCTGGTGGGTGCTGGTCGTGCTGGGCACGGCGCAGCTCATGGTCACGCTCGACGCGACCGTCGTGAACATCGCGCTGCCCGCGGCGCAACACGACCTCGGCTTCAGCGACGGCAGCCGGCAGTGGGTCATCACGGGGTACGCCCTGGCCTTCGGCAGCCTGCTGCTGCTCGGCGGCCGGCTCGGCGACCTGTTCGGCCGGCGCACCACCTTCGTGACCGGACTGATCGGCTTCGCGGGCGCGTCCGTCCTCGGCGGCGCGGCCGACAGCTTCGGCATCCTCGTCACGGCACGAGTGGCCCAGGGGCTCTTCGCCGCGCTGCTCGCGCCCGCGGCGCTCTCCCTGCTCAGCGTGACCTTCACCGACCCGGCCGAACGGCCGAAGGCGTTCGGCATCTTCAGCGCGTTGGCCGGTGCGGGCGGCGCGGTCGGGCTGCTGCTCGGCGGCGTGCTCACCGAGTGGGCGTCATGGCGCTGGGTGATGTACGTGAACGTCGTCTTCGCGGTCGTCGCGCTGGTCGGCGCGGTGCTGCTGCTGGCCAAGCCCGCGGTCACCGAGCGGCCCAAGCTCGACATTCCCGGCACCGTCGTGGTGAGCGCGGCGCTGTTCGCCGTCGTCTACGGGTTCGCGCACGTCGAGTCCACGAGTTGGACCGATCCCGTCGCCCTCGGCTCCATGATCGTCGGCGCGGTGCTGCTCGCGGTGTTCGTATGGCTGGAGTCCAGGGCCGCGCATCCGCTGCTGCCGCTGCGACTCGTACTGGACCGGACCCGCGGCGGTTCGTTCCTGGCGGTGTTCGTCATCGGCATGGGGATGTTCTCGATCTTCCTGTTCCTGACCTACTACCTGCAGGCCAGCATCGGCTACTCGCCGATCAAGACCGGCCTGGCGTTCCTGCCGATGGTCGGGGGCATCGTCGCCGCGTCGACCACGGCGCCCTCGCTGCTGCTGCCCAGGGTCGGTCCGAAGATCGTGATCAGCGCGAGCTTCCTGGTCGCCGCGGCCGGTATGGCCCTGCTGACCCGCCTCGAACTGGACAGCTCCTACGCCGCCGACATCATGCCCGGCATGATCCTGCTGGGCCTCGGCCTCGGCGGAGTGATGACCACCGCGTTCCAGGGCGCGACCGCGGGCATCCATCACGAGGATTCGGGCGTCGCCTCGGCGCTGATCAACACCGGCCAGCAGGTGGGCGGCTCGATCAGCACGGCGCTCCTGACCACCGTCGCCTCGTCGGCCACGACCGACTACCTGTCCGCGCACGAGCCGGGCGCCCTGACCGTGGCCCAGGCCGGGGTCGAGGGCTACACGGCCACCCTCGCGTGGGGCGCCGGGTTCTTCGTGGTCGGCGCCGTCCTCTCGGCGCTCCTGATACCGAACGCGGCCCTGGCGCAGTCGGAGGGCGAGCCCGTGATCGCCCACTGACACACCGACGCGGTAAACCGATCGGTTTCCAATCGCCCGGAATCGAGTTAACCTCGCCCTATGAGCACCAAGGCGAAGTCAAACCCCCGAGAGCGGCTGCTGGAGGCGACGGCCACGCTCACCTACCAGGACGGCGTCAACATCGGCATCGACGCACTGTGCAAGGCGGCGGGGGTGTCGAAGCGCTCCATGTACCAGCTGTTCGAGAGCAAGGACGACCTCCTGACAGCGAGCCTGGAGGAACGCGCCTCCGCCTATGTGGCGGCACTCCTTCCCGCCGGGGACGACGCCCGTCCACCGCGCGAGCGGGTCCTGCACGTCTTCGCACAGGCGGAAGCGGAGGCGCGTGCGCCCGACTTCCGAGGCTGCCGGTACCTCGTCGCGCAGATCGAGCTGAAGGACCCGGGCCACCCCGCGAGCGGGGTGGCGCGCCGGGTCAAGGAGAAGGTGACCGCCTTCTTCCGCGCCGAGGCCGAGCGGGGCGGGGCGGGCGACCCGGACCTGCTGGCACGGCAGCTGATCCTGGTCTTCGACGGCGCCAGCGCCCGTGCGGGCATCAGGGCCGACACGCCGGCAGGGCTCCTCGCCCCCACCGTGACCGTCCTGCTCGACGCGGCGGGCGTGCGCTGACGCACCGCGGGACGGGCGCGGCGACGAGGGGGCGCGGCTCCTCGGCGGCGTCCCGGGAACCCGAATCCCCAGGGAGTACGGGTGGCTGCCGCGCGCGATGCCGAGGGGCAACGGACGACCCCGCCTCCCAGGCTCCCGGCGAAGCTGGCCGCCCACCCCTCGGTGCGGGCTGTACTCGCCCGGCGCGAGGCCGGTGACACGGCGGGCCCGCCGCCGGTGATCGACGCGGAATGGCTGCGCGAGCTGTGTCTGGCGGCCGGCGCCGACGACGCCGCCGCGGTCGGCCTGGACCACCCGGACCTGGCCGGCGAGCGCGAGTACGCGCGGTCCGCGCTGCCCGGCACCCGCACCCTGATCGCGATGGCCGTCCGGATGAACCGGGCGCTTCAGGACGCCGGTTACCGCGCCCTCAATCCCTCCGTCGGTTTCCCGCCAGTGACCGTCGTGGTGGACGCGGAGGTGAGCGCGTACGGGCAGGCGCTGGGCCACAACCCCTGTATCGACTGCACGTTGTGCGTCGCGGCCTGCCCGGTCGGCGCCATCGCCGAGGACGTCCTCGGCCCGTACCTGGATGACCGCAAGTCGTTCATGGACACCGTGCTGCGACCGCTCCAGGACAAGACGGAGACCCTGTACGTCCTGCCGGGCTCCCACGCGGGCGAGTACGCCCGGCGCCGCTTCCCGCACAAGCCCGTGAAGGAGGTCACCGGCGGCTGGCATCCCCGGCGCAACGCTCCCCCTCCACCGCCCGGGAGACCGGTGCGTCCTGAAAACCGGTCGGTCTGCGTCTCGTCCGCTTCCGGTTAACCTCGCGGTATGACCACCGAAGTGAAGCTGAGCCCCAGGGAGCGGTTGCTGGAGGCGGCGGCCACGCTCACCTACCGGGACGGCGTCAACATCGGCATCGACGCGCTGTGCAAGGCGGCGGGGGTGTCGAAGCGCTCCATGTACCAGCTGTTCGAGAGCAAGGACGACCTCCTGGCAACAGCCCTGAGGGAGCGCGCCGCCGCCTACGTGGCGACTCTCCTGCCGGCGGCGGACGACGGCCGGTCGCCCCGCGAGCGGATCCTGCACGTCTTCTCGCAGGTGGAGGCAGAGGCCGGCGGTCCCAAGTTCCACGGCTGCCGGTACCTGGCCGTGCAGATCGAGCTGAAGGACCAGAGCCATCCCGCGAGCCGGGTCGCTCATCAGATCAAGGCGAACCTGACCGCCTTCTTCCGCGCCGAGGCCGAGCAGGGCGGGGCGGGCGACCCCGATCTGCTGGCCCGGCAGCTCAGCCTGATCTTCGACGGCGCCAGCGCCCGGGCGGGCATCCAGGCCGACACCCTCACCGGGCTCGTCGCACCCACGGTGACCACCCTGCTCGACGCGGCGGGCGTGCGCTGACGCGCCACCCGACCTGAGCGATTCCTCGGTTTCCGGACACGAGCACCTTTCAGGCGCGCGGTTCCCCACCGGGGAGCGGTGGGGAACCGCGCGGGGCCGGTGGCCTCGACGGCGTGGCCGCGTCGGCTCAGTAGGAGCCGTTGGCCTGCCAGAACGCCCATGCGTCACAGGGGCTGCCGTAGCGTTCGTTCATGTAGTTCAGGCCCCACTTGATCTGCGTGGCCGGATTGGTCCGCCAGTCCGCCCCGGCGGACGACATCTTGGAGCCGGGATAGGCCTGGACGAGGCCGTACGCCCCGGACGAGGGATTGACCGCCTTGTAGTTCCAGTCGGACTCGTGGTCCACGATGTTGCTGAAGCACGTGAACTGGCCGCCGGGCACGATCTGCCGAGCGATGGCCTGGACGTCGGCGACGCTGTACGAGGACTGCTGCGTGACACCGGAGGGCTCCGTCGACGAGCCTCCGGCCTGCTGCTCCTGCTCCTGCTCCTGCTGGCGGTCCTTGGCGTCCCGCAGAGCTTTCTGTTCGGCCTCCTTCCGCTCGGCCTCCTGCCGCTTGGCCTCCTTCTGCTTGGCGATCGCGTCCTTGGCGGCCTGCACTCGGGCCGCCTCCGCCGCGGTCTGCCTCGCGCTGTTGTCCGCGGCGACGGACTGCGCGTCGGCCTGTCGGTTCAGGGAGGCCGTCTGGATCCGGGCCTCGCTGCCCAGGGGTATGTCCGCGAGGAGGGTCGAGCCGCTCGCCGTTGTCCCGGCGTCGGCCACCGCCTCGCCGGTGCCGCTCTGGCCGACTCCCGCGACGGCACCGACCGTGGTGACCGCGGTGGCCGAGGCCACCGCGAATCCCCGGACTAAGTTCCCGCTCACACGTTGTCCTTCCAGCTTCGTCGGATCAAGAAGTGGGACTTCGCTGGAGTAAGACGGTCGATCGGCCGCACCGGTGGCACGGATCGCGAGCGGGCCGGCGGCGTGGCGCACCGGACGGGCCGCCGGGGCGGGGGCCGCGGCGCCGTTCAGTTACCGGCGGCGGGGCGGCGCAGGAAGTCCAGCACCGCCTCGGTGAGGTCCTTCGGCGCCTCCTCGGGCAGGAAGTGGCCGGCTCCGGGGATGACCAGTCCGGTGACGTCCGTGGCCACCATGCGCAGGGTCTCCTCCGGCATGGTGCCGGTGCTGTACTGGCCGCCTATCGCCAGGACCGGGATGGACAGCGGGCCCTCGTCGCGCCGGCGCACGGTGTGCTCGGCGGAGGTGTCGAGGGTCCGGTAGTACTCGAAGCTGGCGCGCAGGGCGGCCGGGTCGCGCAGCTGGTCGACGTAGACGTCGATGGCCTGTTGCGGGATGGCGCCGGGGGTGGCGGTCTTCGAGGTGAACGTGTGGCCGAAGTAGATCTCCTCCCGGCCCGCGACCATGCGCTCGTTGATGTCGGACAGCCGGTTGAAGGCGAAGTGCCACAGGAACTCGTTGGTGGCCGGGTCCGACAGCAGCGGCGGCGACGGCGAGAGGCCGGGGAGGATCGACTCGGCACCGACCAGGCCGGTGACGCGGTCACGGTGGCCGGCGGCCAGGACGTAGCCGACCAGCATGCCGAGGTCGTAGCCGACCACGGCGAAGCGGTCGTGGCCCAGCGCGGTCATCAGGGCGGCCATGTCGTCGGCGAGCGTGCCGGCGTCGTAGCCGGTGGCGGGCTTGTCGCTGGCGCCCATGCCGCGCAGGTCGGGGGCGACGACGGTGAAGTGCTCGGCCAGGGCGGGCATGACCAGCCGCCAGCTGTACCAGAACTGGGGCCAGCCGGGCAGGAGCAGCAGCGGCGGCCCGTCGCCGCCGACCACGGCGTGCAGGGTCAGCTCGCCGGTCTCGACGGTGCGGCTGGTGAACGTGTCGGTGAACCCGGCGGGCAGCTCGGGCACGTCGGTGACGGTGAACGGCACGGTGATCCCTCCTCGTGGCGCGGGGCGGCCACACTAAAACGGATGAGCTATCCATTTCACCGTAACACAAGCGGATGAGCTATCCGTTTATGCTGTGACGCATGACCAGTGCACCGATGCGCAAGGACGCTGCCCGCAACCGGCAGCGCATCGTCGACGTGGCCCGGCGACTCGTCGACGACGGCACCCCGCTGCAGCTCAACGACGTCGCCCGCCTGACCGGGGTGGGAGTGGCCACCGTCTACCGGCACTTCCCGACGCCGGAGGCCCTGATGGAGACCGTGGCGGCCCCGGGCCTGGAAGCGCTGGTCGGCCACGCGGAACGGGC
Organism: Streptomyces sp. SP18BB07; assembly: GCF_036322545.1. Taxonomy (NCBI): domain Bacteria; kingdom Bacillati; phylum Actinomycetota; class Actinomycetes; order Kitasatosporales; family Streptomycetaceae; genus Streptomyces; species Streptomyces sp. SP18BB07. The sequence goes on along the minus strand of NZ_JAQYWT010000359.1, from coordinate 42,625 downwards.
ACTGACCGAGGACGACCCCTGGGCGGCCCTGGCAGGCTTCCTCGACGTCACGCTGGAGGCGCAGCTGACCGACCCGTCGCTCACCATCGTGCGCGCGGCACCGGCACGCGTCCTGCCCCGCACCGAGGAGCTGACGGCCACGCTGGACTCGCTCGCCGGCCGCCTGCTCGACCGCACGCGCGCGGCGGGCGCCGTACGCACCGCGGTCACCTGGGACGACCTGCTGCCGCTCATGTGCGGGATCGCCTTCGCCGCCGGCATCCACGCCGACGACCGACAGGCACGCCTGGAGTCCGGCCGCCGCTACCTGGGGGTGATGCTGCGGGGGCTGCGGGGCTGAACCGCTCCCGGGAGGGACATGTCCACGAACTGGGTGGCAAGCGTCTGGCCAACCGTCTGGTGATGGCCCCGATGACCCGAAGCCGTGCCTACGGGCCCGGCCATAGCCCCGTACCGGCGATGGCCGACTACTACGCGCAGCGCGCCTCCGCCGGGCTGATCGTCACCGAGGGCGTCCAGCCCTCCCGGGTCGGCCAGGGTTACCCCGACACCCCGGGCATCCACACCGCCGAGCAGGTCGCCGCCTGGCGCCAGGTGACCGACGCCGTGCACGCCCGGGGTGGTGTGATCTACCTGCAGATCATGCACACCGGACGGGTCGGCCACCCCGCGCTGATGGGCCTGCGGCCCGTCGGCCCCTCCGCCGTCGCGGCAGCCGGACAGGTGTACACCCACCAGGGCCCCCAGGACTTCGTCACCCCGAGGGAACTGACCGACGCCGAGGTCCGCGCCACCATCGCCGACTACGCCACCGCCGCCCGCAACGCCGTCGAGGCCGGCTTCGACGGCGTCGAACTGCACGGTGCCAACGGGTACCTCATCCACCAGTTCCTCGCCCCCTAACAGCAACCAGCGCAGCGACGCGTGGGGCGGCAGCCCGCAGAAGCGCATCCGCTTCGCCGTCGAGACCGCCGAGGCCGTCGCCGACGCCATCGGCGCCGACAAGGTCGGCTTCCGCCTCTCCCCCGGCAACCCCTACAACGACATCGACGAGTCCGACACCGCCGACCTGGAGGCCACCTACACCGCCCTGGTCGAGGCCCTGGCCCCGTTGAACCTCGCCTACCTGCACCAGTTGGAGGCCCCCGGCATGCATGACCTGATGCTCCGGCTGCGCAAGGCATGGCCGACGACCTTCATCCTGAACCCCTTCACCGGCCAGGAGCCCACCGGACCGGCCGCGTTGGAACTCGTCGAGAACGGCACCGCCGACCTGCTCGCCTACGGCGCCCTGTTCCTCGCCAACCCGGACCTGCCCGCCCGCCTGGCCCGGGGCGGCCCGTTCAACACACCCGACCCCGCGACCTTCTACGGCGGCGACGAGAAGGGCTTCACCGACTACCCCACGCTGGAGGAGGCCCGCGGCTGACGGTTCGGCGGCGGACCCGAGCCCGCCGGGCCGCCCCCACCCGGGCGGCGCATACCCTGCCCTCGGAGGGCGGGCCGACGGCCCGCACGCGACAGCCGACCCCGGCGCCGGCTGCCGCACTTCGAGGAGAAGGAAGCACCATGGAATCCGAGGCGATGCCGCCCCAGGCCGCCGCGAGCGGGGACCTCCCCGTGACCGGGGAACTCCCCGAGGCCGCACGCCGCGGACCCATCAGCCATGCGATCTTCCGGGTGGCCCGCCTGCACCGCATGCTCGCCGGTCAGCTGCTGCGCGAGGTCGGTCTGCACCCAGCCCAGGAGCTGGTCATGATGCAGCTGTGGGACCGCGGCCGGATGCGCCAGACCGACCTGGCCCGGCACGTCAACGCCGACGCCGCCACCATGACCCGCACGATCCAGCGCCTGGAGAAGGCCGGCTTCGTACGCCGTGTGCGCTCCGCCAGCGACAGGCGCTCCGTCCTGGTCGAACCCACCGCCGCCAGCCAGGCCCTGCGCCGACAGGTCGAGGACCTCTGGTCCCGTCTGGAGGACTACTCCACCGGCGACCTCACCGACACCGAACGCGACGCGACCCTCGCCGTCCTCGAACGCCTCGAAACCAACCTCGCCCTCCACACCGGCGACGCCGAACCGCCCTCCCCCGGGTGAGCACCAGGACGCGGTGACGCTCCGCGCGACGTGCTCAGCCGTGCAGTTCGCGGTAGGCGGCGACCGCCCCGGGGTGCAGGGGGACCACGCCGGTGGAGATCAGGCTGCGGACGTCGAGGAACTGGGTGCCGAGGGCTGTCGTGGGGACCAGGCGGGTCGCTCGGCGGACCAGTACCCGGGTGAGGGCGGCGGCGACGGGCACCGGCAGGTCGGGACGGCACAGGAGCAGATTGGCCACCCCGATGGTGGCCACCTCGGGCGTTCCCCGGTACGCCCCGGCCGGCACCGTCACCGCCTCCAGACCCGAGCCGGTCCGTCCCGGGCCGGTGCGCAGCCGGGGCAGCAGATCGGCCAGCGGCAGGAGGCGGATACCGGGCCGGGACTCCAGGCCGGAGAGCACGGGCAGCGGTACGCCGCCCGCGACCAGCAGGGCGTCGACGGCGCCGTCCCGCATCGCGCGCGCCGCCCGCGGCATCAGCAGGTGGCGGACCTGTACGTCGGTGCCCGGGGTCAGCCCCGCGGCGCGCAGCAGACGGTCGCCGAGCACCGCGCCGCCGGATCCGGGCGCGCCCAGGGAGACGGTGCGCCCCGCCAGGTCGGCGACGCCGCGGACGGTCGCGTCGGCGCGCACGGCCAGCTGTACGTAGTTCTCGTAGACCCTGCCGATGGCGCGGAGCGGGACACCGCGGGCGAACGGCGCGGAGCCGCCGTACGCGGCCCACGCGATGTCCGCCAGGGCCAGCGCCACCTCGGCCCGGCGCGCCTGGAGCAGCCGTACGTTGGCCACGCTGCCCTCGCTGTTGACCACCTCGCAGGACAGCCGGGGGTAGACGGTCGTGACCTGGTCGGCGAGGAGTCGGCCGAACGCCGTGTAGAACCCGTCGGGCTCGCCGGTCGCGATCCTCAGCTCGCCCTCCGGGCCACGGTCCGCGTGCCGTACGTCGGCCGTCGCGGCGCCCGCCAGCAGCCCGGTGCACGCCGCCGCGCCCAGTGCCGCGCGCAGGGCGGTGCGGCGGGCGGGGCGAGGGGCGGGGCTGTTTCCGTTGTACGCGCCTTCGCCGGTCGTGGCGTACGCGTCTGCGCCGGTCGTGCCGTACGCCCCCTCGCCGTTCATGCCCCTCCCCCCTTCGGCAGTACGACCCTCACCCGCAGTCCGTGCGGCTCGACCGCCGTGCACTCGACGCGGCCGCCGCGGCCGGTCACCAGTTGCTCGGCGATCGCCAGGCCGAGGCCGCTGCCGCGTACGTCGCGGTGGCGCTCCGAGCGCCAGAAGCGGGTGCCCGCCTGGGCGAGTTCGCCGGTGGCGAGGCCCGGCCCGTCGTCCCGTACCTCGAACACGGCGTCGGGGCCCTCGGTGAAACAGCGCGTCCCGACGTGGGCGCCGCTCCCGGCGTACTTGATCGCGTTGTCGAGGAGGATGTCGGCCACCTGGGCCAGTTCGTCCTCCGCGCAGCTCATGAGGACGGACGGGCCGGCGGTGAACTCCAGTTGGACTCCGGCCTGTTCGGCGACCGGCCGCCACAGCTGGGCCTGGGCCGCGGCGACCGCCGTCGCGTCGCAGCAGGCCTCCCGCGCGTCCATGACGGACAGTTCGCCGGCGCGGTGTTCGGCGTTCGCGAGGGCGAGCAGGTCGTCGAGGAGGTGCTCCATGCGCGCGAGTTCGGCCGTGACGCCGGTGTAGGTGCGGGTGGCGGAGGCGGGCAGCCGGGACTGGAGCGAGTCGATGCGCAGACGCAGTGCGGCGAGCGGATTGCGCAGCTGGTGCGAGGTGTCGGCCACCAGGCGGCGCTGCTGTTCCAGCGCGGTGGTCACCGCGTCGGCCATGCGGTTGAAGCCGGTGGCCAGCTGGCGCAGTTCGGGTGGGCCGCCGGCGCGGGCGTGCTCGGCGGGCAGCCCCGCCGCCAGCGCGCCGACCGCCCGGTCCAGGCGGTGCAGGGGACGCACGACCCACCGCGTGGCGAAGCGGGCGAGCAGCACACAGGTCACGGCGAACAGGCCCGCGCCCGCCAGGACCAGCGCCCAGCGCAGGGCGATGTCGTCCGCGGCGGCCCGTACCGACACACGCAGGACCACGGCCCCGGAGACCCGGGTGCCGGTGCCCACCGGGCGGGCGAGCAGATGGTCGCCGCGCGACCAGGGGCGCAGCGTGCCCCCCGGCGAGACGCGCTGGTTGCGCAGCGCCGCGTCGACCAGGCGGGCGACGGCGGGGTCGGCGGCGCGCATGCCGCCCGTCTGCGCCACCGGGGCGCGGCGGGCGTCGACGACCACGACCGCCTCGCCGTACAGCTCGGTGTAGCGGGTCACCTCGGCGGTCAGCGCGCCGGTGTCGCCGCTCTCGGCGGCCTGCCCGGCCAGTCCGGCGAAGCGGTCGAGGTCGGCGGTGCGGGCGGCGACGAGCTGCTGGGTGCGCTGGGACGCGGTGACACCCAGCAGGGGGACGGCGAATCCGGCCACCGCGAGCACCGCGAAGGCCAGGACGACGGTCAGTACCCGGGTACGCACGGCAGGGCCCCGGCCCGCTCAGCCGCCGAACCGGTAACCGAAGCCCCGGATGGTGGTCAGCACGTCGGGACGGCCGAGTTTGGCCCGGACCTGGGTGAGGTGGACGTCGAGCGAGCGGGACACGGCGAGGTAGGCGTCGCCCCACACCTCGTCCATCAGCTGCTGGCGGCTGACGGCCGTACCGGCCCGGGCCGCCAGCGCGGCCAGCACCGCGAACTCCTTGGTGGTCAGCCGCACCTCGGCACCGCCGACCGTCACCCGGCGCGCGTCGAGGTCGACCTCGACGTCGTCGACGCGGACCGTGCGCGGTGCCGGGGCGGCGGACGGCCCGGCGCGGCGGGTGACCGCGTCGATGCGGGCCAGCAGTTCGGCCAGCCGTACCGGCTTGACCAGGTAGTCGTCCGCGCCCAGCCGCAGACCGCGCACCACGGACCGCTCGTCGCCCCGGGCGGTGAGGACCACCACCGGCAGGCCGCTCACCGCGCGCAGCTTGCGCAGCACCTCCAGGCCGTCGACGTCGGGCAGGCCGAGGTCGAGGAGGAGCAGGTCGGCCTGGCGGTGGCGGGCGAGGACGTCCTCGCCGCGCCGTACCCGGGTGGGCAGGTGACCGTGCTCGTACAGGGCCTCGGCCAGCGCACCGGCCACGCCGTCGTCGTCCTCGGCCAGCAGTACGTGCACGGTCGCCTCCTTCCGTCCCGCAGGACCTGCCTGCCCTACGGGCGGGCGACTTCCTCGTCCAGCGGCGAGCCGTCCGACGTCTCGCGCATCCGAATGTAGACGAGCAGCGAGATCAGGACGCAGGCGGTGACGTAGTAGAAGTACCAGGTCTCGTGCCCGGCGTTCTTGAACCAGAGGGCGACGTATTCGGCGGTCCCGCCGAACAGGGCCACGGTGAGCGCGTAGGGCAGACCGACGCCGAGGGCCCGGATCGAGGTGGGGAACAGCTCGGCCTTCACGATGGCGCTGATCGAGGTGTAGAGGGAGCTGACGGCGAGCGGTACGACCATGAGCAGGAACGCGTACACCGGGTCGCTGGTGCGGGAGAGCAGGGTGAGCGAGGGCACCACCACCACGGCGCCCAGCACCCCGAACGTGATCAGCATCGGACGGCGCCCCACCCGGTCGGAGAGCAGACCCATGACCGGCTGGAGCACGACGAAGACGAGCAGCGCGAAGAAGTTGATCCAGGCCGCCGTCGGCTTGGCGATGCCGCTGGTGTTGACCATGAACTTCTGCAGGTACGTGGTGTACGTGTAGAAGAACAGCGTGCCGCCCATGGTCAGCCCGACGACGGTCAGGCACTGCCGCGGGTAGGACAGCAGCAGCCGCAGGCTGCCCCGGGCCGGCTCGCCGTCCTGGCGCTTGCCGCCCTCGCCCCCGGCCTCGGCCGCGGCGCGCTCGAAGCTCTCGGACTCGTCCATGCCGCGCCGGAGCCACAGGACGACGACCGCTCCCGCGGCGCCGACGACGAACGCGATCCGCCAGCCCCAGGCCTCCATCTGCGCGGTGCTGAGCACCTGTTGCAGGACGATCTGCAGGCCGAGCGCCGTCAGCTGGCCGGCGATGAGGGTGACGTACTGGAAGCTGGAGTAGTAGCCGCGGCGGCCCGGCGAGGCCACCTCGGACATATAGGTGGCCGAGGTGGAGTACTCACCGCCGACCGAGAGTCCCTGCAGCAGCCGCGCGGCCACCAGGAGGATCGGCGCGGCGACCCCGATCGAGCCGTACGACGGGGTCAGCGCCACGATCAGCGAACCGGCCGCCATGAGCGTCACCGACAGCGTCAGCGCCGCACGGCGGCCACGGCGGTCGGCGTAGCGGCCCAGGATCCAGCCGCCGATCGGCCGCATCAGGAACCCGACGGCGAACACGGCGGCGGTGTTCAGCAGTTGGGCGGTCTGGTCGCCGGAAGGGAAGAAGACGGAGGCGAAGTAGACGCTGAAGGCGGTGTACGCGTACCAGTCGTACCACTCGATCAGGTTGCCGATCGATCCGCGCATGATGTTGCTGACGACCCTGCGTTCGTCGCGGCGCGGCTCGCGCGCCCGCTCGGTCGTGGTCTGTGTGGCCATCGGAACTCCCTTGTCAGCGGCCCGGGAGCACACAGAGTCGACGGCGGAGCGGCCCCGCTCAACAGCGGGAACGAAGTCCTAACAGTCCCTTAGGGCTGAGGTGACGGCGCCCGCGTCCGTGGTGGCGCCGTCGGCCCTCCCAGGGAGCGGGAGAGCCGACGGCACCTCATGGAGGTGTGCGGTGTGAGGGACTGGCTAGGCGGCGTCGCGGACCGTGCCCGTGAACTGCGGGCCCTCGATCGCCGCTCCGTCGGGGGCGTACGTCCACAGGCGCAGGCGCAGCGACTCCGTGTCCTCGCTCAGCCCGTCGGTGACGGTCGGTACGGACACGTCGATGCTCAGGCTGCCCGCCGGCACCTCGGACATGATCAGCGCGACGTCCGACAGCGCGGACAGGGGTCGCTCCGGATCCGGCGAGGCATTGAAGGTCTCCTCCAGCCACGCCGCGGAGACGTCCGTGGTGGACAGTTCGATGCCGGCGGAGACGGGCAGCAGCTCCAGATCCGTCCAGGTGACGACGTCGGCCGGCGCGGAGAGGCTGATCCGCCAGACCAACGGCCGGCCCTCCGTGACCTGGTCGGCGACCGGGGTCACGGTCACCTCCGGCTGAGGGTCGTCGTTGCGCGCGGTGACGCCGCCCAGGTAGGAGCCGACGACCGCGCCGCGTACGGACTTGACGGCCACCAGGCGGAGATCGTCGGAGCCGTAGCGGGTGTTGCCCTCGACCGACACCGGCACGTCGACACGGGTGCCCGCCCGGACCCGCACCGTGCGCGCGACCGGCCGGTCGGCGCCCGGCTCGTCCACGAACAGCCGGACCTCGCCGGTGCCCGACCCGGAGACCTGGACCGGCACCTGGTAGGTGCGGGTGCCGGAGTCGCCCTCCTCGACGCTCAGGTGCCCGACGTCCACGCGCGCGAGCCGCGCGGGCTCGACGACGGGGGTGCCGGGACGCCAGCCGTGGGCGTCCATCAGCCAGGCCGTCCCGGACGCGGTACGCGGGGTCAGGCGCAGCGTCTCGATATGGCCGAGGTCGATGCGTTCCCGGGTCTCGGCGGACAGCGGCACGCGGACCTCGCGCGCCCAGTAGGAGGAGGTACGGGAGGTGCCCGGCACGCCGTCGACGGTCACCCGGCCGAGGTCCGCCCGCTTGCCGGAGATGTCGGTCAGGGCGACGTCCAGCTCGGTGCCGGTGGTGTTCGGCGGGACGATCACGCGCAGGCTCAGCTGCCGCGCGCCGGACAGGGAGACCGGGCGGGCGGGGCTGAGCGTGGTGGCGGTGCCGGCGCGGCTCCAGTCCATGGCCAGCGCGTACCGGTCCGGCTCCTTGCCGGGCGTCACCCCGCGCCACTGGGCGAAGTGCGGGGAAGCGGTCCTGAGATCGGGGTCGAGGCAGGAGGCGCCGGGGTCCGGGTCCACCTGGGCGCACAGCCGGCCGCCGCCGACCGTGGCGGAGGGCACGGGCAGGAACGCCCCCGAGCGGGCGGCGCCGACGGCGTGGGTGAGGACGCGGGCGGGACCGGCGGACGCGGCGCGCACGGGCGAGCCGTCGAGCAGCGGGCGGGCCGCGTCGTCACCGGCGACGAACAGCCTGGCCGCGGCGGCTATGTACGTCGAGCCGGCCTTCTGCTGCTGCTCGGCGGTGAGCCGGGTCGCGGTGCCCGGCGAGCACAGCGGGTCGTGCTCGTCGCCGCCGTACCGGAAGTCGTCGTTGGCCGGTGCCGTGGCCTGGCCGGGGGTCCACTCGCTGTTGAAGTAGTTGTGGTTGGCGCCGGTCATGTAGACCGCGCTGTGCAGGGCCTTGCCGCGGCTGACGCCTCGGGTGCCGTCGACGTAGAGCTCGCCCTGGAGGTCGATGACGTCTCCGTCGCAGCCCGGCAGGATCGTCACGGACGGCACGTCGGGGGCCGGGTTCTGGCCGAAGATCGTGGGACCTATGAGGACGGTTCCGCGTATCGTCCAGCGGGTCTCGCCGTGGTAGCCGTCCCGGTCGGCGGGCGGCGGGGTGAGGCTGTCCAGCGCGGCCCGGTCGGCGCCCTCGCCGCCCCGGGAGTGGCCCACCAGCATGACCCGGCCGAGGTCGGCGCGGGGCGCCCGGCGTACGACGTCGGGCGCGGTGGACGGGTCGGCGGCCCAGTCCGCCCAGTGGGCCAGGTGCAGCCGTATCAGCGAGGAGCGGGCCTGGGCGCCGGCGTCGTCGGCCTGCCAGTCCTGGGCGTTGACCGAATTGGCCGAGATCGAGACCGTCACATAGCCCTGGGAGGCGAGGAGTCGCTGGTCGTGCTGGTAGCCCCGGTAGCTCGGGACCGGTTCGTGGCCGGCCGGGCAGGGCCATTCGAGGGTCACGTCGTCGCCCTGGAAGCAGGTGACGTGGCGCCCGTGGAGGAACAGCGCCAGCGGGCGGCTGCCCGAGGCGTCCTCCGGCGCGACCACCACGGCCTTCATCTCGACGTCGGTGTCGTAGCCGGGCAGGTGGACCGACGGCAGGGAGTACTCGCCGCTGGTCGTACGGAACGGGCCGGGCACACCGGGGTCGACCTTGTGCACGGCCGCCGTGCGGGGCAGGGGCGACGGGTCGTCCGACGCGGCGTCGAGTGCGCGGCGCTCACGGGCCGCGGCCTTCGCTCCGGCCGCGTCCAGCCGACGCCCCGCGGCCTCGACCCGCAGGTCGTCGGTGCTGCCGAGGCGCACGCCGTCGAGCGGCAGCCGGAAGGTACGCCCGTCCGCGGCGGGTCTGGGGGTCCCCAACAGGCGTTCCCCACTGCGGAACTCGACCTGGGCGTCGCCCACCGGCACCTTCTCGGGCGAGCGCCACACCAGCTCCGCCGACTCCCCGGAGCCGGTGGTCCGCCAGCCCTTGGGAAGTCCTGCGGACGCGGGAGCCGACGGCCGCCCGGGGTCCGGTTCCGGCGCCGCGAGCGCCGCCCCCGGCGACGCCAGCGCCAGCGCGAGGACCGCCGCGACGGCGGTCGTCACGCGCGAGACACGGATCACTTCTTGTTCCTCCTCATCGCCCTGTCACGTCTTCGCACAGTATTCGCACAGGTACCGGCCCTGGTGCACAACAAGACACGTGCAGCCAGGGGGAGTTGGGGGGCGGGGACGCCAACCGGCGTGCGCTCTGCGGGCGTTCGGAACGGCGACTGGGCGCGCGCTGACGTGGGCGGTGCATTCGAGCGCGGTGTGCGGTGCCGGGGGCCGCGCGCGGCGCTTTCACCACGTGCGGCCCCGCTTCAGACTCTCGCCGGCTTCGTCGTCGGTGCCACCTGCGCGCGAAGCCGACGGAAACTCCCTGACAGCGGGTCCTGACGTCAGGACCCGCCGTGCTGACGTACGGTCGGTCTCACCTCAGGTGGCGGTCCAAGAAGCGGCAGCTGTCTTCCAGTTCGAACCACGGCGTGCCGGTGTGGCCGCCCAGGTTGGCGTGCAGGGTCTTCTCCTTGCTGCCGAAGGCGTCGAAGAGGTCCAGGGCCCGTTGCCGGGGGTTGCCCTCGTCGTCCCACTGCAGCAGGAACAGCAGCGGAACGGTGACCTGCCGGGCCTCCTCGCGCTGGGCGCGGGGCACGTATCCCCCGGCGTGGAAGCCCGCGGCCACGATGCGCGGGTCGACCGCCGCCAGCCGGATGCCGAGGGCCGCCCAACCGCCGGAGTACCCGACGGGGCCGCCGATGCCGGGCAGTTGGAGGAGGGTGTCCAGGGTGGTGCGCCAGTCCGGGACCGCGTTCTCGACCATCGGGCCGACGAGGGACTCGAGGAGCTCGTCGACCGGCTCACCGGCCCGCATCGCCCGCCGGAGGCCGGCGCGGGCCTGCTCGTCGGCGGCGGACCGGGGACGGTCACCGCATCCGGCGGCGTCGATGGTGGCCACCGCGTAGCCGCGTGCCGCGGTGTACCGGGCGCGGGCGACCAGCCGGGGGTCCGCCTTGGGCAGGCCGTTGTTGTGGGCCATCAGGATCAGCGGGAGCGGTGCGGCGGATTCGGGTGTCCACAGGGTGCCGGGGATCTCGCCGAGGGTGAATTCGCGTTCGAGGACGCCGTCGTCGAGGCGCTGCTCGGAAGTGAAGCGCATGGTCATGCCTTTCGGGAGTGCGCGTGAACGGCGCTCCCGGGCGACGACCTACCGCCCGACCGTGACCCCGGAGGGGAGCACCCATGTCGATACTGCGTGCACGGGTACCACCTCCTCGTTCTCTCGCACGGCCACCGGGAAGCTAGCAGCGGTCGTACGGCTGCCGCCAACGGTTTTGCGGCGGCGGACGCCGAACGGAGCGCCGGACGGACGCCGGACGGCCGCCGAACGGCCGCCGCCGGGCAGTCAGCCACGGATGCTGTTCGGTCGATCGGTGCGTGCGAGGATGGCGGCCGTGACCGGATCGTCGTCCTCACCCGGCGCCGAGGGCAGTCCTGGCGGCCCCGGACTGGGTTCCCGCACCGCCGCCGCGCTCGTGTTCGGGTCGTCGGCGGCGGTCCTGGTGGTCGAGATCGTCGCCCTGCGGCTGCTGGCTCCCTATCTCGGCCTCACCCTGGAGACCAGCACCATGGTGATCGGCATCGCCCTCACGGCGATAGCCGTCGGCTCGTGGCTGGGTGGGATCCTCGCCGACCAGGTCGATCCGCGCCGCCTGATCGGCCCCTCGCTCGGGGTGTCGGGAGCGGTCGTGGCGCTCACCCCCGCCGTGCTGCGCACCACCGCGGAGTGGGCACCGGCGCTGCTGCTGTTGATCGCGTCGCTGACCATCCTCGTACCGGGCGCGCTGCTCTCCGCGGTGACGCCGATGGTGACGAAGCTGCGTCTCACCCGCCTCGCCGAGACCGGGACGGTCGTCGGCCGGCTGTCCGGCGTCGGCACGGTCGGCGCCATCGTCGGCACCGTCCTCACCGGCTTCGTCCTCGTGTCGCGGCTGCCGGTGAGCGGCATCCTGATCGGCCTGGGCATCCTGTTGGTGGTCGGCTCGGCGCTGGTCGAGTGGCGTACGCGCCGGTGGGGCGGCACCCCCGCCCTGACCCTCGCGGTCCTCGCCGGCGGCCTCGGCACCGCGGTCGCGCCCGGTGCCTGCGACGCGGAGACCCGGTACCACTGCGCCCGGGTCGTCGCTGACCCCGACCGGGACGGCGGCCGCACGCTCGTACTGGACGGCGTGCGGCACTCCTACGTCGACCTCGACGATCCGACGTTCCTTGAGTTCACGTACGTGCGCGCCATCGCGTCGGCGGTCGACGCGGCCTTTCCCGAGGGGGAGCCGCTCGCCGCCCACCATCTGGGCGGTGGCGGACTCACCCTCCCCCGCTACCTCGCCGCCACGCGGCCCGGGACGCGCAGCCTCGTGTCCGAGATCGACAGCGGGGTCGTCCGCATCGACCGTGAGCGGCTCGGTCTGCGGGCGGAGGCCGGGATCGACGTACGCGTGGAGGACGGCCGACTGGGCCTGCGGGCGCTGCCCGCCGACAGCCGGGACCTCGTCGTCGGTGACGCCTTCGGGGGCGTCAGCGTGCCGTGGCACCTCACCACGGTGGAGGCGATGGCCGACGTACGACGGGTCCTCGACCCCGACGGCCTGTACGTCGCCAACCTCATCGACCACGGCGACCTGGCCTTCGCCCGCGCCGAGGTGGCCACCCTCTCCGAGACCTTCGAGCACGTCGCCCTCGTCGGCGACCCCGCCGACATCGGCCGCGACACGACGGCCGCTCCCGACGGCGGCAACCTGGTGGTACTCGCCTCCGACCGGCCGCTGGACCTGCGCGCGACCCAGCAAGCCCTGGACACCCGCCGAACCGGCTGGCGGATCACCACCGGCGCCCCCCTCACGACCTGGACCGCCGACGCCCGCCCCCTCACCGACGACTACGCCCCCGTCGACCAACTCCTCCAACCGTCCAGCACACGACGGGGCCGGTGACATGGGCTCAGCTCCAGTGGCATGCCCGATCCGATTCGACCGTCACGGGGACGCGTCTTCGGCAGATCGAGCAGCCCGTCCAGCCCTGGTCCTACGAGGTGTCACATCGCGGTTTCATGCTGCGGGCACAGCCGGGAGGCGCTGTCGGCGCAGGAGTACCGACGACGTGCCGGTCGTGAGCGCTGAGGGGGCGGCCTCGTAGTGCGAAGCCGCCCCCCTTCCTTCCGCGTCGGCTACAGGCCGATCGGGTTGAGGTAGGTGGCCGGGCGGGTGGCGGCGTCCTGCTTGAGGATCTGGCCGCCGAAGGGCCACGTCAGGGTGAAGTGGTCCGTCTCGTTCGGCGGGGTCACCAGGAACTTCGCGGGGACGAACTTCTCCGCCCGGGGCGTCGACGCGGCCACCGGGAGCAGGGTGATGCTGAAGTCCACCGTGTCCCCCTTCTCCAGGGTCAGCTTCTGCGGCTTCTGGGCGGAGCGCATCAGCGACCACGTGCCGTCGGTCGTCTGCGCGCCGACCATGTCGACCCCGGCGAACCCGGAGAGCGTGCAGGTGCGCTCGCTCTTGTTGGTGAACCAGATGTACGCCTGGGTCTGCTTCTCGGTCTGCTGCATCTCGGGCTTCGCGTCACCGCCCATGGCGAAGCCGGCCTTCAGGTCCGCGGTGTGACAGCGGGTCGGCTCGGCCTGCGCGGCGGCGGAGGCGGGAGCGGCGGCAGCGGCGGTGCCGGTGACGACGATCGCCGCGAGGGCCATGGCGGTCAGCTTGCTCTTCATGAGATCTCGGATTCCCCTCGAACACGAATCGGCGCACGCCTCGGTGCGCTTCTGCGCCCCTCTAGATGCGCGATACATGGATGAGGTTCTGCGGCGCGGGAAGTCTTTTGCGACCGTCGGCGCCAATGCCCTTTCCGCCCCCCGAGTTGCCCCAAAGGGCAGGCTGAAAGAACTCTGCCGCAGCCAAGCAACCCGGTTCACCGCCGACCCGTATCAACAGTCGACCGCTTCGCAATCCGTGACGGCCTCCCCGACCGCCGTCACCACGACGAACGCTTTCGCGATCAATGAAGTCGGCTGCGGTCGCGCCGACTCCGTGCAGGTCACCTACCATCAGCCCGGCCGCTCCGACACCAACGGGTGCTTCGCCAACGCCGGAACGGCGCCCCTTCCCGGCGACTCCTGGATCACCCCTATCTCGACCGGAAACAACCGCGTCCAGTGGTTCGGCGACGCGGCGTGGCAGCCCGCCAACGGGATCAACCAGTGGAACGTCATGACCTGGCCGAATCACCCCGGCGGGGTGAGCGCGTCCTGACTCAAGATCCTCGGAATCGGCGGTAATTGCCCCCGAGGGCAAAACCAAAGTGGCGTTTCGCCGGCAACTGGCGCAGTCGGGGCGGCGATCCAGTCCGGTCGCCGCCCCTTCACCCCGACCCGCGAGCCTCACTACGATCACCGCCATGGACTGGCTCGAGCGCATCGCGGGACTGCGGCAGTGGACCAGGAACGGAACGCGCGCTCCGCACAAGCCGTTGCTGCTCCTGCACGCCCTCGGCCGCTTCCAGCAGGACCCCGACGGCGAACTCCGTTACAGCGCCGTCGAGGAGGACCTCCAGCGCCTGCTGACCGAGTACGGCCCACCCCACAAGACATCACCGGCGTACCCGTTCCACCACCTGGTCAGCGACGGCGTGTGGGAGGTCCGGACGGATCGCGGCCCCGGCAGTCCCGGCAGCGGGATCCGGGACCTGCGCGAGTCGGGTGCCACCGGCCGGCTCGCCCCGGAACTCGGTGCCGCGCTGCGCGGCGAGCCGGAACTGCTGCACCGGATCACGCGGTTGCTGCTGGACCGGCACTTCCCGCCCTCCGTGCACGGCGAGTTGTGCGAAGCCGTCGGCCTGGAACCGGAGCCGGCAGAGGTCGTGCACCTCTCGGCCGCACGCAGGCAGCGCGACCGGCGCATGCGCGAACTGGTGCTGACGGCCTATGAGTACCGGTGCGCCTTCTGCGGCTACGACGGCAGGCTCGGCCCCGTCCCGGTCGGCCTGGAAGCCGCCCATGTGCGCTGGTGGGCGCTGGGCGGACCGGACGACGTCGACAACGGCCTGTGCCTGTGCTCGCTCCACCACAAGCTCTTCGACAAGGGCGTCCTCGGGGTCGACGTCGACCACCGCGTCCTCGTCTCCCAGCGCTTCGTCGGCCACAGCGCCGCCGCCCGCGAGCAGGTCCTCGCGCTGGCGGGCCGCCCGCTGGTCGGCCCGCAGCCGGGCGTGCGCCCCGTGGCGGCCGGCCACCTCGACTGGCACCTCAGCCAGGTCTTCCGCGGCGCACCACGCCCCGCCACGGCCGCCTGACGGCACGTCCGCCGACCTGAATCACCGCTGTCACACACCTTGTTGGCGTGCCCGCGCCTGCCTCGCACGGGCAGCGAGAGGCGGAGGCACGCGGCTACCACCTCAACACCGGCTGTGCCTCAAGGGGCACCTCCGCCCACACCGTCTTGCCCACCGGGCGACGAGGCTCCGATCCCCAGCGCGCGGCCAGGACGTCCACCAGCAGCAGCCCTCGCCCGGACTCGCCCTCGGGGTACGACGAGGGCGGGGCCGTGGGTGGCCGCTTCGCGGAGGCGGCGTCGGCGACCTCGATACGAACCAGCCCTGCCGCCAGGTCGAGGACGAGCCTGAGACCGAAGTCCCGTCCGGGGACTCGGCCGTGTTGTACGGCGTTCGCGGCGAGTTCGCCGACGACGAGAGCGACACTGCACGACACGTCGGACGCCGCCGGGTAGCCCCACTCCTCCATGTGCCTGACGGCGAGGTGCCGGGCAAGCCTCGCACCTCGCGGAGAGGAGACGAACCGCTCGGCGATCGCGGGGAGGCCACCGGGCTCGACCTCGTCGACGAGCGCGGTCTCTGCCGCGAGGTGCGTGGTGCTCCGCCGCGGTTCGTCTGCCGAGGTGGTGGTTGCTGTCAGCACGGCTGTTCCGTTCCTGTCTGTCGAGCTGAGACATCTCGCGGCGTACGCGAATCGTCACGTTCCGTGTCCAAGAGTCGTCCGATCGCCCTACGCTCGACAGGTGACGCAGCCTTACTTTTCAGTCCGTAAGGAACGGAAGTGACGCTTTGGCCAACGGAATTGATCCCAGCGCGTCGATGGCGGCGCTGTTCGGCGCGCGGGTGCGCAAGCTCCGCACGGCGGCCGGACTGACGCAGGCCGAACTCGGTGACCGGACGCACGTGGTGAGCACGCGGATCACCCAGATCGAGCGGGCGTCCGGAGCGAAGCCGACGCTGGAGCTGGCGCGGGCGCTGGACGCGGTCCTCGGCGCGGACGACTTGTTGGTGGACCTGTGGCCGTACGTGTATCGGGAGGCGTTCCCCGACTGGTCGCGCAAGTTCATGGAGTACTCGGCGCGGGCGGTGGTCATCCGGCAGTACGCGGCGCATGTGGTGCCGGGTCTGTTGCAGACGGAGGACTATGCGCGGGCTGTTCTCAGCTTGGACGCTCTGTTGGACGGCGAGGAACAGTTGGAGGAGCGAGTCACAGCCCGTATGGGGCGGCAGGAGAGGCTGAGTTCACCCGGCCGGCCGGAGCTGTGCGTGATCCTGGACGAGGCGGTACTGAGACGTCCGATCGGTGGCCACGCCGTGATGCGGAAGCAGTTGGCGCGACTGCTGGACGCTGCCACGGAACGTCACATCGCTGTGCAGGCACTGCCCTTCGACCAAGGCGGGCATGAGGCCATGGGCGGTTCGCTGACGATCCTGACCCTGTCGGACGGCTCAGAAGTGGCCTACACAGAGGGTTCGGACTATGGCCAATTGATCGAGGAACCAGCCAACGTCAGCCGTTACAAGGTGATTTACGATCGGCTGCGGGCGGCAGCCCTGCCCCCGGTCATGTCAATCGACATGATCCGGTCCACGATGGAGGGCAACTACCGTGGCTCGAATCTCCCGTCTCGATCTGAACGGCGCCGCTTGGCGCAGGAGCAGCTACAGCAATCAGGCGGGGGGCGACTGCGTGGAGGTGGCCGACGGGTTCCGAGAGGCCGTCGTCCCGGTCCGTGACAGCAAGGTCCCGTACGGTCCGGCATTGTGCTTCCACGCCGCCTCCTGGGCCGCGTTCATAGGCGAGTTGAAAGCCGGGCCGCACCACCGCCCCTGAGACAGCCGGGCCCCGGCCACCGTCTGCCTCCCGGGCTCACCGGGCCCTTGCCCACGAGGGTCCGGCGGGCCGCTGACCTCCTGAAAGAACCGGGGGAAAGAACTACCCGCCCACCCACCCTCCCTGACCGCGAGGGGCGCATCACCCGTCCGAGTGACCGGCTTGCAGGCGCGGGATGCGGACGGTTACGTTCGCCGCGACAACCGCACACAGACTTCGGCCCCCGGCCGGGACGGCAATCCCGAACGAGGGCCTGACCAACCAGGAAGACACAACCTTCCCGATGGCTGATTCGCAGTCTAACGCGCCCCTGTGCGCCGACGCCGGAGCTGCTCCGACCTCCGGCGTGATCCACGTACGCACCCGCCTGACGGCCGACTTCACGGTGATCTCCAACGCCCTCGCCCAGCGACGCGGCAGCGCGGTCACGGTCGGCGTCGCGACGTACATCTCCTCCCTTCCCGACGGCACGTGCGTGAGCATCGCCGCCCTGTGCGCACACTTCGACGAGGGCGAGATCCTCATCTCGCGAGCGCTGAGGGAACTGGAAGCGGCCGGATACCTGGAACGCCGCCGCGAGCGAACGCCCACCGGCCAGGTCCGCACCCGGACGTACTTCTACGACGTACCCGGCGGCGAACCCGCCCCGGATCCCGGCGGGTCTCCCAGGCCGCCCAAGCCTCGCCGCCCCCGGAAGCGGCCCGCTGCGGCCACGCCCGCACCCGCGTCCGGGGCCGTGCGGGACGCAGTGGAGACGCCCGTACAGGCGCCCGTACAGACGGAGGTGGAGACGGAGAAGGCACCGGCCCCACTCACCGACGCCGACCCCCGAGCCATCGGCCTGCTCGCCGGGCTCCGCCGGGTCGATCCCCGCCTCGTCCTGTCCGAGCGAGAAGCCGCCCGCCTCGCCCCGGCCGTCACCCGGTGGTTCGGCGCAGGCCTCCTCCCCACCCAGATCACCGACCACCTCACCGCCCGACTCCCGGAGGACCTCCTCGTCCGGCCTGTCGGCATCCTCGCCTACCGCCTAAAGGAGACACCCCTGACCACACCGGCACCGGCGACCGGAAGTCCCGAAACCCCAGAACGCCCGGTGTTCCTGCAAATGCGGAACTGCGACGGCTGCGACCGAGGCTTCCGCTCCGCGGGACACAGCCACTGCCGGGACTGCCGGTCCCGGGACCAACTCCCTGCGACGGGCTGAGCCGGTGGCCGGGTGTGCGGTCCACCCGCAGGTGGGAGGCTTGATGTGGCACGATGCGAAATCTGACGCCAAGAGGAGGTGGGACATGGTCGACAGGTTCACAGACGGGCTCCTGACGCCCACGGAAACAGCTTCCTACCTTCAGATTCCTCAGTCGACCCTCACCTCGTGGCTGAAGGGCAAAGCTGCCGGAGCACCCCTGGTCCACCAAGTGGAGCCGGTGCGGAAGGGGCAGCCTTCGGTGCCGTTCATCGCGGTGGCCGAGGCGCATGCCCTGCGTTCCCTGCGTTCTCTGGGGCTCCGCATGAGCGAGATCAGGGAGGCGGCCGCCGCCGTACGGGACGCCTTCGACACTCCCTATGGCCTCGTCTCCAGGAGAATCGCCACGGACGGCGTGGACATCTTCATCGAGCACGGCTGGGGGGATCTCCGCAGAGCCCGCGACGGCCAGGTCCCCATCCACGAGGTGGTCTCCGACTATCTCCGCTACCTCACGTGGGAGCCGGGCGAGGACTTCCCCTCCAGCCTGCGGCTGAGGCAGTACCCGGACTCCGTCCCCGTAGTGATCGACCCGAGGTTCGGCCACGGGCTCCCTGTCGTGGCCGCGAACCGCGTCACGGTCCAGGCGATCACCGACCTGTGGGAGGCCGGGGAAACCGTCGAGGACATCGCCTACGACTACGACATGACGCCTGAGCAGGTGGACGCGCTCTGCCAGGCAGTGGTGCACCTTGTCGCCTGAGTCCTCCCCCGAGTTCTTCCTCGACCGGAATCTCGGTCGCCGTGTGGCGGAGGGCCTGAGAACCTGCGGGTGGACGGTTCACCGCATCGGGGACGTCTTCCCGGACGACGGCCAGGACATCCCGGACGAGGAGTGGATCACACACGGTCTCGACCGCTCCTGGGTTCCGCTCTCGAAGGACGGACGGATCAAGACCCGCGACCTGGAGATCCGACCAGTCCTGGAACGCGAGGCTGTGCTGTTCTACCTGGACAACCAGCAGCTTCGCAGCGCCGAGATGATCGATCGCCTCGTCATGCACCGGAACTCGATCCACCGGGCGGTCGAGAAGGGCGGGCCGGCGGTCTACGCCGTGCGGCACGACCGTGTCGAGCGCACCTGGCCGTGAGGGGATGGCGCAGGAAGGTCGGCCACATGTGCGCCGTCGGTCACGGTGCCACCGCGCGAACGAGGAGCGTACCGATGTGGCCAGGGTGGGACTGGAGGCCGCCCATGTGCGCTGGTGGGCGCCGGGCGAACCCGACGACGTCGACAACGGGCTGTGCCTGTGCTCGCACTGGCGAGTCACGCGCTGGTCGGCCCGCAGCCGGGCGTCCGCCCCGTGGCGGCCGGCCACCTCGACCGACACCTCAGCCAGGTCTTCCACGGCACCCCGCGCCCCGCCACGGCCGCCTGACGGCGGTCCTCCGCCAGCGCCACGGCCGCCTGACGACACGTCATGGTTTCCGCTCTTCTCGTTCAGGTGATTTTCGTCCGGTAGGGAACTTCCGCGCACCTACCATCCCTTCTCGTGACAGATAGGAAGATCCGGAGAGCAGCCGATGTGGTCGTCCTCGGCGCCGGGCCGGCCGGGCTCGTGCTCGGCAATCTCCTCCAGGACAGCGGGATCGACTGCGTCGTGCTGGAGCGCGCCGAGCGCGCGCACGTCCAGACCCGGGCGCGCGCCGGGTTCCTGGCCGCCCGCACCGTATGGATCCTGGAGCGGCACGGGCTGGCCGAGGGGCTGCGGCGGCACGGGCAGGCCCACAGCACCTGCGAGTTCCGCACGGAGGACGGCCGGTTCCGGCTGGACTACAGCGGCCTCGGGCGTGGTGAGCGGCACACCGTCTACCCCCAACAGCTCCTGGTCACCGACCTGTTGACCCGGTTCCTGGCCGTCGGCGGCCGGGTGCGCTTCGCCACCGAGGCCGTGGACGTCCTCGACGCCGACACGGATCGGCCCTCGGTGACCGTGCGCGAGCCGGACGGGCGGCCCGGCCGGTGGCGGGCGCGGTACGTGGCCGGGTGCGACGAGGGCTGCGCGTTCTCATCGGTCTCGCTGCCGTCCTGGTCGCCACCGGGCTGAGCTTCACGGTGATGACGACGAGCGGGGAGACGGAGGAGAAGAGCCTGGCGGACCGGAACGACAGCTCCCCGTCGGCCGATGCGCCCGCCTCCCCCTCCGCACCGGGGTCGGGGTCAAAGTCGGGGTCCGCCGTGGTGGCCCTGCCGCCGAAGCACGTGCGGTGGGACTACCAGATCGGCGGCGCGTACACCCTGCCGGCCGGCGTGCGGGGGTCAGCCGTAGCTACGAGGACCCGGCCGCTCCGGGGGCGTACAACATCTGCAACTTCAACGCCCTCCAGGCGCAGGAGGACGCGGAGGACGACTGGGACCCCGACCTGCTGCTGCGCGACGCCGACGGGAAGGTCGTCCGCGACGAGGAGTGGAAGGAGGCGGTCCTGGACATTCGCACGGCCGCCAAGCGGGAGCGCGTCGCCTCCCGGGTGAACGGCTGGATCGACGGGTGCGCGGCCAAGGGGTACCAGGCGGTCGAGCCCGACAACTACGACACGTTCACCCGCTTCCCGGACCACCTCACGGCCGGTCAGGCCAAGGCGTTCATGAAGCTGCTGTCGGCGCACGCCCACGCGAAGGGCCCGGCCGTGTGGTGGTGGTCGGGCGGGGAGGGGCGCGCTCCGGCGGTCGTCAGGAGCGGTGTGGTGGAGTGGGCGGTATGAGCGACATCGAGACGATCACGGTGCCCGACCTGCTGCGGGGCTATCCCGGGGTGGCGTTCGGCGGGTACGTGGCGGGGGTGCTGGCCCGGCGGGCGGCGGCCGGGACCGTACGGGTGGACTTCCGGCGGCCGACGCCCGTCGACGTGCCGGTGGGGCTCGCGCGGACCGCCGACGGCGGGGCCGTGCTGACCGGCGCGGACGGGGTCCTCGCGGCGGCCGTGCCCGACGAGGCGGACCTCGCGGCACTCGGCGTACCCGAACCCCCCTCCTGGGCGGAGGCGTCCGCGGCGGCCGAGGCCTATCGCGCGGCACCGCCGGCGGGGGCCGTGGACTGCTTCGGCTGCGGGCTCGACCGTACGCCCGACACCGGGCTCCGCCTGCACTGCGGAGGCGTCCCCGGCCGGGACCTGGTGGCCACGGCGTGGACACCGGGCCCCGCGCTCGCGGACGCCGACGGGATGTTGCCGGCGGAGCTGGTGTGGGGGGCGCTGGACTGCCCGGGAAACGCGGCGGGCCGGCAGCTCGGGACGATGCCCGGGGGCGCGGTGACCGCCTCGCTCACCGCCCGGCTGCTCCGGCCGGTGCCGATCTCCGCGCGGCTGGTGTCATACGCGTGGATCGTCGCGGAGGAGGGCCGGAAGCACCGCGTGGGCGCCGCCCTGGCCACGGCCGAGGGCGACCTCTGCGGCACCTCCTCGGCCCTGTGGGTGGCCCCCCGCCCGGCCTGACGCGGTGTCAGGACGGGGGTGGGGAACGGCGGGTGTGGGAACCGCGGGTGTCAGGGCCACGGGTGACCGGGGCCGGATGCGGTCAGGTCGGCATGGCCTCGCGGACGAGGGCCGTGTCGACGAACTGTTCGAAGCGGACGATGAGGCCGCCGCGGACGGTGAAGTGGTGGGCGACGCGGACGTGGATGTGCTTGCCGGTGGCCTTGTTGGTCGCGGTGTAGCGGGCGAGGACGACGACGTTCTCGCCGTCGACGACATAGGTGTCGTCGTGGGCGGTCCAGTCGTCCCAGTCCTGGCCGAGCTTCTCCATGACGTTGGACGTGACCCCGTCGGGGGTTCGGTAGGTACCGGCGAGGGGGAAGCCCGCCATCTCCGTCCACTCCACGTCGGGGGCGAGGGTGGCACGCAGGGCCGCCAGGTCACGCGCCGCGGAGGCTAGGTACTGGCGGCGTACGACGTCCGCGGGGGCGGTGGACGTGGCGAAGTCGGTGGCGGTCATCCCCGTCAGCCCCAAGTCATCTCGCCCTTGGCGACCTTCGCGCCGATCTGCGCGGCGATCCCCATCCCGTTGTCCGGGTAGCGCTTGACGAGCGCCTCGGTGAGGGACGCGCCGTCGGCGGCCTTGTCCAACTCCTCCTCGAAGGCGAGCAGGTAGGCGCGGGTCGCGGCGATGGCGGAGGCGTCGGCCGGGGTGCCGGGCAGACGGTGGCCGGGGACGACCAGCTCGGGGTCGAGCGCGGCCATCTCGTCCAGCAGGTCGATCCAGGCAGCGCGGTCGCCCGGGGTGGGGGTGTCGGCGACCCAGACGTGCTCCTGCTGGAAGAGCAGGACGCCGCCGAGGAGGGCGCGGGACTCGGCCTGCCACAGGTAGTGGCGGTCGGGCAGGGCGGCCGGGCCGCCCCTGAGCTCGAAGCGGTGGCCTTCCAGGGTGAGGTCACCGGTGAGCGGTTCGAGGTCGACCAGGCGGGTCGGCAGGTTGGCGCCGAGGGCCGCCCAGGCCTTCAGCTTGCCCTCGTAGGAGTGGTGGATGTGGTCGATGACGAGCGGCGTGGCGACGAAGACCGCGTCGGGGAAGGCGTCGGCGATCACTTCGGCGCCGAAGTAGAAGTCGGGGTCGCCGTGGGAGACGAAGACGGTGGTCAGCTTCTTGCCGGAGTCGAGGATCTCGGCCGCCAGGCGGTGGCCGTCGGCGCGGGTGAAGGCGGCGTCCACGAGCAGGGCCTCGTTCTCGCCGGTGACGAGGGTGGCGGTCTTGTTCTTGCTGCCGGCCGGGAAGTCGAGGTCGAGGACCTTGTAGGAGAGGGTGCTCATCGTTGGCTCCTTGGCGGGGGGTGTGCGGGGCCCCGGTGGGGGCGGGGGTGGTTCAGAGGATGGCCGCGGCGCCGAGCCGCTCGTCGATCTCGTCGGCGGTGGCACGGCCGTACGCCAGTTCGGTGACGCCTCCCTCGCCGTCGACGGCCAGGAACGTGGGGAATCCGGCGACACGCAGCTCGGCGGCGCGGCGGAAGTCGGCCTCCGCCGCCGCCTTCGCCCCGGGCGACTCGAACGCGGTGACCACGGCGTCGGCGTCCAGTCCGGCGTCCTCGGCGATCTTCCGGTAGGTGGCCGGGTCGGAGAGGCTGAGGCCGTCGACGTAGAACACGCGCTGGAGTTCGACGGCCAGTTCCGCGGCCCGGTCGGGGGCGGCTTCGCGCAGGGCGGCCAGACCGCGGGCAGCGGCCTCGGAGTCCATCACGAACGAGCCGTCCGCGATGAGCCGCTCGTACGCCTCGCCGAACTCGGCGCCGGTCACCTCCGCGATCTGGGCGTTGGCGCCCTGGACGTAGCCGAACTGACGGATCGGCACCCGGCGCGACCCGGTGAACAGCCCGCCGGAGACGACCTCGACCGGCAGCTCGGGGTGGCGGGCGACGACCTCGCTCAGGGTGCCGGAGAACCCGTGCGACCAGCCGCAGTAGGCATCGAAGACATAGACCAGCTTCATGGAGATCCTCGGCGAGGGTGTGGCGCCCGCCGGATTGCGAGCGACTCACCTGAGAGAACAGTAACTGACGCGTCAGATATTTCTCGGAGTGCGTGACGCCCGTCACATCACCCTCCGCCCTCCACCCTCCACCCTCCGCCCTCCGCCCTCCGCCCTCCGCCCTCCGCCAGGGCCGCGGCCACGCCCGTGCGCGTGACGCAAGGCGGCGCGTCCGACAACTGCCGTGCGCAGCAGAGGTGTTGCCGTGTCACGGCCGCGCTACGGCGGTGTCCTGAGGAGGCGACGGGCGTGACCTGCGGGTTCCACGGCTCCTCATAGTCAGCACAGAGCGGGAGACGAAGGAAGCACGAACGCCGTCGACTCCCCGCCACCCCACCCAGGAAGGAACCTCCCGTGATCAACCGCCACCTGCGCAAGGCCGTCGTCGTCACCGCCGCTCTCACCGCCGGACTGCTGATGACGGCGTGCCAGAACGGCACCGACACCGCATCCGGTTCGTCGGGCTCGTCCAGCGCGGGCGGCTCGGGCTCGGCGGCGGTCGCGGAGAGGTCGTCGGACTCCAAGGGGTCAAAGGGCTCAGAGGGATCCCAGAACTCCCAGGGCTCGGGGAAGTCCAAGAACGCCGAGGGGGTCAGCGGCTCGTTCGAGAACGGCGAGGTCACCTATCTCGCCCCGGGCAAGTACATCGTGTCCGTGCCGGGCAAGGGCGACCAGCAGTTCTGGGTCGCCGACGACACCGAGGTCTACGGCGTCGGCACGATCTGCGGCGAGGCCGGGGCCAAGGTGGACGCGCCCTGCACCCTGGACCAGCTGGAGGCGGCCACCAAGAAGGGCGCCGTCGACGCCGACGTGAAGATGAAGGACGGCGTGGCAACCCTGGTGACCGAACGGCGCACCGCCCAGGACTCCGGGTCCGGCTCCGGGTCCCGTGAGACGGTCGTCGAGGGCCTCGGCAAGGGCAAGGGGGTCGACGGAACGTGGTTCGGCAACGTCTCCTACCTGGCGCCCGGCAAGTACACGGTCTCCGACCAGAAGGGCACCGAACAGCAGTTCTTCGTCGCCGAGGACACCAAGATCTGGGGCTACGGCGACATCTGCGGAGACGAGAACACCGATGAGGGCGGCCAGGGCGGCACCCAGTGCACCGAGGCGGAGCTGGAGGCCGCCGCCAAGAAGGGTGTCAGCGCCGAGGTCGTCATCAGCAACGGCATCGCGACCACCATCCGCGACGACCACTGAGCTTGAGTTTCAACCTCGCCGCCGACGCCTGGCCTGACCAGCCGCCTGTCTGCGCGACCTCCACGGCGTCGCATGCGGCGGCGGACGCGCTACGGCGTCCCGGTCAGGCGCAAGCGGGTGCGGGATGGGGCCGATGGGGGCAGTGCGGCGATGATCTCGGCGAGCGAGGTTGCGGCGAGGCTGTGCCGCCAGGCTTCGTGGGCTTCGGCCATCTTCTCGGCGAGGATGCAGGGGTTCTGGCACTCCTCGGCGGGCAGTGCTCCCCGTCCCTGCTGGCGGATCTCGCGGCACTCGTACGGCGAGGACGCACCGTCGACCGCCTCGACGATCTGCAGGAGAGTGACCTCAGAGGCAGGCCGGGCCAGCCGGAACCCACCGCGCGGGCCCGTCGTCGCGGCCAGCACACCGGCCTTGACCAGCGCCTGCAGCTGCTTGGCGAGATAGGCCGCCGGCAGGTCGAAGTACTGGGCGAGCTGTGCCGCCGACGCGGTGGCCCCCGCGTCGAGCTGCGCCAGCGACGTAGCGCAGTGCAACAGCCATTCCGTACTCACAGGCAGCTTCATGACCCCCACCCTATCCCAGATATTGCGGATCCATTTAGTCCGAGATAGCGTCCGGTGGCAGCGCGAGAGACAGAGGAGAGATCACCATGCGGACCATGCGAATCGCCGTTGCCGGAGCAACCGGGAACATCGGGGCCCTCACCGTCGCCGCCCTGGAACAGGCCGGACACCACGTCGTGCGCATCAGCCGCTCACTCGGCGTGGACCTGACCACTGGCGACGGCCTCGACGCCGCCCTGACCGGCGTCGAGGCCGTCGTGGACGCCACCAACTGCACGGCGACCGACCGGGACGAAGCGGTGGCGTACTTCGGCACCACCACCCGGACGCTGCTCGCCGCCGAGGAACGGGCCGGTGTCCGCCACCACGTTCTGCTCTCGATCGCCGGCATCGACCACGTCGAGGGCAACGCGCACTACGCCGGCAAGCGCGAGCAGGAGCGTCTCGTGACCGAGGGCCCGGTGCCGTGGACGATCGTTCCGGCCACCCAGTTCCACGACTTCGCCGCGATGGTGACGAGCTGGACCGAGCAGGACGGCACCGCCACCATCGCGCCACTGCTCGTCCAGCCGATCGCACCCGCGGACGTGGCCGACATCCTCGCCGAGATCGCCACGGGTGCACCGCAGGGGTGTTACCGCGAGGTCGCCGGCCCCGAGCCGCAGGACCTGGTGGACATGGCCCGGCGCACCAACGACGCGCGCGGCCGCGCGGTCAAGCTCGTGCCGACGTGGTCATCGCTGTTCGGCCCGGCAATGGCCGGTGACGTACTCCTGCCCCGTGCGGGCGCCCGCATCGCGCCAACCACCTTCGACGAGTGGCTCGCACAGCAGCAATAACGTGCAGCGATAACGTCACGGGGTGGTCTCGGGCGCGGTCGTCGCGCGCGGTAGCGGGTGCCCGCGCTCCCCGGGGTGAAGACCACGGGTCCTGACGCCTCGGCGGCGGGCGAGATACAGGACGACCGCCGCGTAGAGGACGACCAGCGGTACGTCGACGGCCAGCATCAGCCCGTCCATGTCGGCGGCCGTCTCGTCGCTTTCGAGGCCTCCGGCGATCGCGGCCATGAAGCCCATGGCGAGGAGGTTGTTGAGGACGTGCAGGGCGATCGCCGCCTCCAGGCCGCCCGTGCGGATGGTCAGCAGGCCCGCGACGAGACCGAACACCACCAGGTCGACGAAGCCCCAGGGCGTCCCCCAGCCGTGCGCGGCGGCGAACAGCACCGCCTGCGGTGCCACCGCGACCCACGGTGAGCGGAACCAGGCTCCGACCGCCTGGGCCAGCCAGCCCCGGAACACGTACTCCTCGGCCGCGGCCTGGAACGGTACGAGCAGACAGACGGTCGCGAGGCCGAGCAGGAACGGGGCCAGCCCGGCCCAGGCCATCTCCGGCCCGCCGCCCTCGGGGTCGGGCAGCAGCAGGGAGAGGCCCATGATCGCCGCGGACACGGGCAGCGCCACCGCGAGGCACAGCCCCAGCCAGCGCCACCGCAGCGCGCCCGTCACCGAGGAGACAGTGCCGCCCGGGCGGCGCTGCACCCAGCGCGCGGCCAGCAGCACCACCGGGATGCACAGGGCGAGGGAGAGCAGGGTCAGGGCGGTGTCGCCGGTCCCGCCCCAGACGACGTTGCCGTCGGTGTCGCGGGGACGGTCGAGGACCGCACCGGCGATCTCGCCGCCGACGAACACGGCAACGGCGACGAGGATCGCGCCGCCGAGCACCACGGCGGTCCCCAGTGGCGACCGCCACCAACCGGGGGCCCCGGCCGCCACCGCCATCCGGTGGTACGGGAGGGGCTGCGGCGGGGGTGCGGGGGCCGGGGGCGGATACCAGGGCAGGGCGGGGGCCGGGGGGCCGTACGGGGTCGGGTTCCCGTACGGGTTCGCGTAAGGGGCCGGGTTCGCGTAAGGGGCCGGGTTCGCGTAAGGGGCCGGGTTCGCGTACGGGGCCGAGTTCCCGTAGGGAACTGGATTCCCGTACTGGTCCGGGATCCCGTACGGAGCCGGCGGGGCCGGGTGTCCGGCGTCGGCCCGGGGCGGCTCGTCGGGGCCGGAGGGGTGACTCGTCGTCATGTCCCTCAGCATTCCCGTGGTGGGCGGCCCCCACGTCGGCCGTGGGCACGACCCGTGTCTCCAACCTGGGATAGGGACGGCCCCGACAGCGAACCGAAAGTATGATCGACGCCATCATGGGGGTCCTACGGAACTGGCTGCTGCCCGCGCTGTTGGCGGTCGCGCAGTTGTCCCTCTGGCCGGGGCTCGCGCTCTCGCGCGGCCAGACGGTCGAGACGACGGCACTCGTCGTCGGCCTGGCCGTGACCGTGGTCGCCTGCGTCGTCCTCGGGGTGCGCCGGCGCCACCCGGTCGTCGTGGCGCTCGTCATCGACACTCTGCTGACCGCCGGGTTCGTCGTGCCGGACCGGGCGTTGCCGGCCGCCGCGGTTGCGGGTGTGGTCGCGCTGTACTCGGTGGCGGTGCGGCGTCCCGCCCGTACGGCCGTCCTCGTCGCGTCCGTCCTGGTCGCCTCGGGCGTCGTCAGGGCGCTGCTGCTGTACGACTCGGCGGTCGACGTGGGCGGTGAGGCCCTGGCGAGTCTCGCGGTGTACGCGGGCACCGTGGGGGCCGGTCGCAGCCGCCGCCGGTGGCTCGCCGGACGGCGGGCCGCCGAACAGGAGTTGGCGCGGGCCGAGGAGGCACGGGTCACCGCGGCGACCACGGAACGCCACCGGCTCGCCCGTGAACTGCACGACGTCAGCGCGCACCACCTGACCTCCGTGGTGGTCACCGCCAACGCCGCCCGCCACGTCGGTGACCGCAACCCCCGACTGACCGCCGACGCCCTGCGGTTGGCGGCGGAGGCCGGGCGCGAGACGGTGGTCGCGCTGCAGCGGCTCGTCGCGGTGATGTGGACGTCGGCGGCCGACGAGGAGAGCCCGCTCGCGGAGCGGGTCGCCGAACTCGCGGCGGGGTGCGTACGCCTGGGCCAGCGCGTCGACGTGGACATCGCGCCCGGCGCGGCCGGCCTGACGGGCCCGGTGGCCGAGGCCGCCTTCGGCATCGCACGCGAGGCCCTCACCAACACGCTCCGCTACGCCCCCGGCGCGACGGTACGTGTGGTGATCCGGGACTCCGACGGCGCCCTGGACGTCGCAGTGGAGGACGACGCGACCCCACCCCCGGCCACGGCCTCCACCACCGCGGGGGCGCCGAGCACCAGCACCGCCGTCGCGGCCCCCGCCACCGCCGACACGACGCGGGCCACGCAAGGCCTCGGCGGCGGGCGCGGGACCGCCGGTATGCGGGATCGGGCGCGGGGGGTCGGGGGGACGCTCGTGTCGGGGGCCCGGAGGGACGCTCCCGGGTGGTCGGTGCGGGCACGGCTGCCGCGACCCTCGTCGAACGCCGGGGTCAACTCGGCGCCGCCGCGCTGGAGTTGGACCGACGCGGCGACCGTGCTGGCACTGACGGCGCTCCCGGTCGTCGCCGTGCTCATCGAGCGGCCCGGCGCCACCGCCGCGGCCTGCCCGCCCGCCGTCCTCCACGCGCTGGCGCTGGTGTGGCGGCGCCGGGCCCCCTGGACCGTGCTCCTCGTGGTGCTGGCCACCGCCTGGATCCCGGCGCTCTGCCTGGCGTTCGGGGTGCTGCCGTCGGACGTGGCGTGGGCGCTGACCATGGCGGGGGCAGGCGCGGACTGTGTCGCCCTGTACGCGGTGGCGGCCTTCGCGGGGCCCGCCGACCGCACCTGGCCGGCGATCGGGCTGGTCGCCGCCGGTCTCGCGTCGACGACGGTCGCGCTGGGCCTGCTGGACGGCGCCGACGCGGCCCGGGCGGAGGGCATCGGCCCCTGGTTCCACGTCTTCCTCGCCGTCCTCCTCACGCTGCCCCTGGCCCTGGTGACGGCCGGCGTGTGGGGCGTGGGCGTGTTCGTGCGCAGGCGTCGCGAGTACGTCACCCGGCGGGAGGACAGCCATCTGACGGCGGTGGTGTGGTCCGCCGTCGTCGAGGCGCGCGCCGAACGGCAGCGGATCGCCGCCGAGCTGCGTCAGGCCGTGCTGCACCACGCGCACGAGGTGGTGGCACACGCCGAACGCGACGACCTCGACGGCGCCGCGGACCAGGCCAGAGCGGGCCTGGCCGCCATGCGCGAGCTCCTGGCCGTACTGAAGGGGCCGACCGAACCGCTGAACGCGACGACCGGCCCCTGACGGGAACGGGGTGTCACCGGCCCCCGGTTCACCCGGCCTGTTCGGCGAGCGTGTGGGCGACGAGCGCGTTGGCGTGGCCGTGCCCGAGGCCGTGTTCGCTCTTGAGCCAGGCGACGAGCTCCATGTGCCGGCTCGACGGCGCCGACCGGATCAGTTCCTTCCACTCCGCGATCGGACGGCCGTACTTCTTCTCGATCGAGGGGAAATAACTGGCGGGGCCCTTCACAGATGCGGTCATGACGGTCGCGTCCCTTCCTGTCCGGCCCGGCCTTGCCTGGCCTCGGTCGTTCTTCGTCCGTCATGACCGGCGCGGGCGGGAGAACTCATCGGCCTCCGGAAGTGATCCGGGCCACAGCGGTCACTTCAGGTCCTCGGCCGTGTAGTAGTCGCTGCCGAGCAGGATGTACTCGTAGTTGGACTTGTCGACGCTGATCGGCTGGAGGAGGTACGCGGGTACCGCCTTGACCCCGTTCTTGTAGGCGCGCCGGTTGTTCAGCTCGGGGGTGTCGCCGTTGAGGATGTCGTCGGCCATTTCCGCGGCCCGCTCGGCGAGTTGCCTGAGGTCCTTGTAGATGGTCTGCGACTGCTCGCCCGCGATGATCGACTTCACCGAGGCCAGTTCGGCGTCCTGGCCCGTGATGACGGGCAGGGGGTTCCCGGCGGTGCCGTAGCCGTCCGCCTTCAGGGCGTTGATGACGCCGATGGAGATGCCGTCGTACGGCGACAGGACCGCGTCGACCTTCTCGGTCCGGTACGACTCGGCGAGGACCTCGGTCATCCGCTTCTGCGCGGTCGGCCCGTCCCAGCGCAGGGTGGTGATCTGGTCCATGTCGGTCTCGCCGGACCGGACCACCAACTGCTTGTTGTCCAGGTACGGCTGGAGGAGGTGCATCGCGCCGTCGAAGAAGAACTTGGTGTTGTTGTCGTCGGGAGAGCCGGCGAACAGCTCGATGTTGAACGGGCCCTTGCCGTCCTCCAGGCCGAGCTTGTCGATGATGTGACGGGCCTGCAGCCGGCCGACCTGCTCGTTGTCGAAGGAGACGTAGTAGTCGACGTCCTTGGTGCCGAGGATGAGCCGGTCGTAGGAGATCACCGGGATGTCCGCGGCGGCGGCCTGCTTGAGCACGCCGCCCAGCGACTTGTTGTCGATGGCTGCGACGATGAGGGCGTCCACGCCCTGCTCGACCAGCTTCTCGATCTGTGCGACCTGGGCCTTGGGGTCGTCGTCGCCATAGACCAGTTCGGTCTTGTACCCCTTGTCCTTCAGGTCCTCCACGACGCTCTTGCCGTCGGTCAGCCAGCGCTCCGAGGCCCGGGTCGGCATGGCGATACCGATCGTGTCGCCCCCGGAAGCGACCTCGCCCTCCGCGCCGCCGCAGGCCGACACGGTGAGAGCGAGGGAGGTCGCTCCGGCGAGGGCCGCGAGGACGGCTCTTCGGTTGCGCATGGTGATCGTTTCCCGTTCTGGTCGTCGTGGGCAGGGTGACGGCGCGCCGGATGACTGCGGGAGGGCGGCGGAGCGGGTCGGGTCGTCCCGGGGAGCATCCGCTCGGCGACCGGGTGGACCGCGCGGGGCCGCCGAGGTCGTCGGGGGCTCGCCGCACACCGGCTGTTCCGACCCCGCGGCCGGGGCGTGCCGCCACGCTGGTCGGGCCGCGTCACTGCGCTCCGACCACGTGGGGGCTGATTCCGGTGATACGCGGGCACGTGCCTTTCAACCGTTCGAAATCTCGTCACATGGTCGGAATGTTGGCGAGACATTAGGAGGGTATGTGCCGGGTGTCAACGGAACGAACACGAATGGTTGCAGAGACGTGTGGGGCTGGTGGTGCGGCGGTGATGCGGGAGTGGGGTGCGCCGACGGGGCGGCGCACCGGTGCCGTGCTCCTGCCGTACGGTGAAGGGGCTGGTCAGGGGCGGTAGGCGGCGCGGTTGTGGTAGGTGACCTTGCCGACGGGGAGCTTGGTGGGGGCGAAGAGCTGGTCGACCGTGACGAAGTGGAAGCCGCGGGCCTTGAGGGCCTTGATGATGCCCGGCACCGCGTCGACCGTCGTCCTGTGGATGTCGTGCATGAGGACGATGTCGCCGGGCCTGGTCTCGGCGTTGACGTACTTGACGAGCCGGGCCGCGTCCTTGTACTTCCAGTCGAGGGTGTCGACGCTCCAGTGCACCAGCGGTCGCCCGGCGGCCGAGCGGACGGTCGCGTTGTGGGCGCCGTAGGGGGCGCGGAAGGTGGTGGGCTTCGTGCCGGTCGCCTGCTTGATCGCGGTGTCCGTGCGGGAGAGCTGCGACTTGACCTTCGCGGCGCTGAGCTTGGTCAGGTTGGCGTGGTCCCAGCTGTGGTTGCCTATCTGGTGGCCGGCCTGTGAGGCGGCGCGCACCGTCGCCGGGTACTTCTGGACGTTCGTGCCGACGGCGTAGAACGTCGCTCTGACGTCCCGGTCATTCAGGATGCCCAACAGCCGCTGGGTGTCCTTGACCGGCCCGTCGTCGAAGGTCAGGGCGACGCACTTCACCTTGCGGCAGTCGACGGCCTGGGGCGCGGCGGAGGCGGACGAGGCGGTGCCGACGAGCGTGGTGGCGCACAGTGCGGTGGTGACGGCCGAGATGACGAGGCGACGGTGCATCGGATCCTCCGGTGGCGGTGAACTTCCCCTGAACGCCCTGACGCCCCTGGACGCCACGCGGACGTCCCTGAACTTCCCTCGCGGGCAACGGACTTCCTTGTAAGACGCACACGGCGCGGCCTTGGATGTACGCGAAGGGCCGCGCGATTCGGAGGGTTTCGTACCGGTTCGGCGCCACCTGACTCCGACGCACCGGTAATTGTCATGCGCAGCCCCACAGCACCCCATACGATCCCCTCGCCACCCGCACCACAGCACGCGACCGGCACCGCGTGCGTGTCGATTCGGCGGGCGGACATCCGAACGGGAGGGGCCACTTGACCATGTCCTTACACACGCGATCGCGCACCGTCCTCGCCGCCCTGGGAACCCTCGGCCTGGCACTGGCCGGCGCGTCGCCCGCGCACGCGGCCGGCGGAACGCCCACCACACCCACCCAGCTGTTCAACGGCTACCGGCACTGCTCGACGGACGCGGACCGGCCCACCCACGTGGGGGCCCGCGAGGGTCTCGTCGTCGAGGGCATCCCCGGGACCACCGACACCACCGGAAACCCCCTGCTGGGCGTGCGGTACCAGGCCTGGCCGGTGTCCGACCCGACCCGGGTCACGACGCTCGCCCGCGACCGCAACATCCCCGGCTACGAGGCCCCCGTCACGCTGCCGGCCACCGCGCTGGCCGACGGACAGACGTACGCGTGGCAGGCCCGGACGGAGACCGGGAGCACGGCATCGGACTGGTCGGCCCCCTGCTACGTCACCATCGACAACACCCGCCCCGCGAACGCCCCCACGATCACCTCGCCGAACTACCCGCAGGACGGCTGGAATCCGGGCGGCGAGCCCGTCACCTTCACCCTGGACGCCCGGGGCGTGGACGACGTCGAGGGATTCGAGTTCTCCTGGCAGCCGGACCTGCCGGTCATCGGCACGTCCATCGGCGAGTACGGCATCCCGCGGCCCGTCGACCCGTACGCGGAGACCCGCTTCTTCAAGCGGGCCGACGCGCTGGGCGGTTCAGCCACGCTGAGCCTGGTGCCGCCCGCCGGCTCCGGTTCGAAGACCCTCTGGGTGCGGAGCCTGGACCGGGCCCACAACGGCTCGGCGGTCACCAGCTACTCGTTCCGCGTCAGCTCCACGGCGCCCACCGTCGCCCCGGCCGTGCCGTCGCCCGAGTTCGGCGAGCCGACCGAGTTCACGCTCCGCCCCGACGCGGCGCTCCAGGCGAAGAGTCCGGTCGTCGGCTACACCGTGCGGACCGTCGGCGGCCAGGAGGACAGGACCGTCGACGTCCCGGCCGCCGCGGACGGCACGGCGAAGGTGGAGCTCACCCTGGACGGCATCCACGGGGAGCACCTACAGGTGTCCAGTCGGAGCGCGAACGGCTGGGTCAGCGACGCGGCGTCCTGGACCATCGCCTACGACACCACCCCGACCGTCGCCTCGGAGGTCTACCCCGAGAACGGCGCGGGCGGCGGTGCGGACGTCCCCGGCACCTTCACGTTCACGCCGAAGGTGAGGAACGTCGTGAGCTACACGTACTCCTTCGACAGCGGCCCGGAGACCACGGTCGCCGCGGACGCCTCCGGCCGGACGAGCGTCGAGTGGGCCCCGCCGACGAACGGCTCGCACTACCTCTCGGTGTACGCGACGACCCGCTCCGGCATCCAGCTGGCGACGTACGACTACTTCTTCGACGTGGCCTGACCCTCCGGCCGCCGAGGAACGCCCGGCCCTCAGGCACCGGCCCTCACGAGCGCCGGGGTTCCTGAGGGCCGGGGGTTCTGAGCGCCGGGGCTCCCGAGGGCCGGGGCTCCTGGGACCCGGGGGCACTCGGCCCGCACACGCAGGACCCGGCCGGCACATACGTGCACGGCACACCCTTGCCGGGAACTTAGGCCCGCCTTACTATGGTCAATCGCACCACTCAGGGCTCCGGACGTCACACCGGTCCGCCCGCGGCGAGCGCTTCACCGACGCAGCCTGGCCGTTCCTCCCCCAGTGCCCCGAGGGCCTGGGAGGCACACCCAGCCGCACACGTCACGGGACCCGCCCTTGAATCACGCATCTGTCACGCCCGTCGGTCTGTACGACCCCGCCCGCGACCACAGCGACTGCGGCGTCGGCTTCCTCACCCGCCTCGACGGGACGCCGAGCCATGACGTCATCCTCAAGGGCGACGAGGCGCTCCGCGCCATCCCGCACCGCGGCGGCACCTCCGCCGAGGGCGTCGGCGACGGCGCGGGCGTCAGCGTCGACCTGTCGGTGGAGTTCTTCACCGCGCTCACCGGCGAGGACCTGCGCGCCGGTCACTTCGGCGTCGCCAACTGTTTCGTGCCGACCGACCCGGACCGCCGCGCCCACGCGGTCGACCTCGTCGGCCGGTGCGTCGCCGAGGAGGGCTTCGAGACACTGCTCGTCCGGGACGTGCCCGTCGACCACAGCGTGGCCCGGCCCGCCGCCGAGCAATACCAACTGCCCATCGTGCAGTGGGCGTTCCGCGCCCCGGAAGAGTGGGAGCGGCAAGAGGTCGACGCGGCCGCCCACCGCGCGCTGCTCGCCGTCGAGGCCGTCGCCTACGCCGACGCCGACACGTACGCCGGGCTGTACCCGCTCTCGCTCAGCGCGCGCACCCAGGTGCTCAAGGGCCGCCTCAACTCCGGTGAGATCGTCGGGTACTTCCGCGACCTCACCGACCCCCGCCACTCCGTCCGGTCCCTGTACTTCCACACCCGGTTCTCCACGAACACCGAGCCGCACCCGACGATGGCGCAGCCGTTCCGGCTGATGGCGCACAACGGCGAGCTGAACACCGACCGCAAGAACCGGCTCTCCGACGAGGCCCTCGCCCGCGCCCGGACCCGCAGCATCGTGCGTCCGCCGGGGCAGTCGGACTCCAGCCGCCTCGACCAGACCCTGCAGAGCCGCGTGTTCGACGACGGCCTGGACCTCGTCGAGGCCGTCGTGTCGCTGATGCCGCCGGCCTGGGAGAACGACCGCACCCTGCCCGACGCCGTCCGCGCCATGCTGGAGTACTTCTCCCTCTACGAGGAGAAGAACGACGGCCCCGCCGCCCTCATCTTCAGCGACGGCGACGTCGTCGGCGCCCGCCTCGACCGGCTCGGACTGCGCCCGCTGCGCACGGTCGAGACCGCCGAGTACCTGATGGTGGCCTCGGAGGCCGGCCAGGTCGC
Source organism: Streptomyces sp. SP18BB07 (assembly GCF_036322545.1). NCBI lineage: Bacteria > Bacillati > Actinomycetota > Actinomycetes > Kitasatosporales > Streptomycetaceae > Streptomyces > Streptomyces sp. SP18BB07. The sequence continues at coordinate 7,407 of NZ_JAQYWT010000359.1, read as the reverse complement.
GTTCCCCGACGACGAGGTGGTGCACCGGGGCCGCATCGAGGCCGGCGGGATGCTGGTCGTCGACCACCGTGCCGGACGCGTGCTGCGCACCCGTGACGTGCTCGACGCCCTCGCCGCGCGCCGCCCGTACGGCGAGCTGCTCGACGCGGCCCGGGTGAACCTCGACGACCTGCCCGCCCCCGACTACTACCGGGGCACCACCACGCTCGGCTACGACGGTGACCTGAGCCTCGCCGGCCGGTACGTGGCGTACGCGCTGAACCAGGAGAGCTTCCGGTTCATGCTCGACCCGATGCTCGCCACCGGCTCGGAGCGGATCTCCGCGATGGGCTACGGCAACGCCATCAACGCGCTCAGCGACACCGAGGGCGGCATGGCGAAGTACTTCTCGCAGCGGTTCGCCCAGGTCACCAACCCGCCGCTGGACAGCATCCGCGAGGCCGACGGCATGAGCATGCGGGTCGCGCTCGGCCCGAAGCCCGACGGCACCCACGCCACCAACGGCCGCCAGCTCGTCGTCTCCTCCCCCGTGCTCGGGCATCTCGACATGGTGCGGCTGCGGGACCAGCGGATCGTGCCGCTGGAACGGTTCGCCATGCTCTACGAGCCGGTCGCCGGGGACGAGACCGCGAACGCGGACGCGCTCCGCTCGGCGCTGCACCGGCTCTGCGACGACGTCGAGCGGTTCGCCGCCGACCAGGGCGGCATCGCGCTGCTCACCGACCGGGCCGTCTCCTCCACGCGCGCCCCGCTGCCGGTGATCCTCGCCGTCGCGGCCGTCAACCAGCGGCTCATCGAGACCGGGCTGCGGCTGCGTGTCTCGCTCGTCGTGGAGAGCGGCCAGCTGGCCTCCTCGCACCACGTCGCGACCGCGCTCGGCTTCGGCGCCTCCGCCGTCTACAGTCTGAGCGCGCGGCTGCGCGCCGAGGAGAAGTTCCCCAGCGCGGCGGCTCCGGCCGGCGAGATCACCGAGACCGACCGGGCGCTCGCCAAGTTCCGCAAGGCGGCCGAGAAGTCCCTCGCCAAGACCATGGGCCGCGTCGGCCTGTGCACCGCAGAGAGCTACATCGGCGGCGAGTTCTTCGAGCCCAACTACCTCGACACCCGCGACGACGTCTTCGCCCAGGCCTTCCCGCACATGGAGGCCCCGGTCGGCGGCGTCGGGTTCGCCCGCATCGCGCAGGCCGCCACGGACTGGCACGAGCGGGCCCGCACGGTCGGGACCGAGCAGCAGATCCCGCTGCTCGGGCTGTTCAAGGAACGGTCCGACGGCGCCGGGCACTCCTTCGGCGTCACCGCCGTGCGCGGTTTCGGCGACATGGTCGAGGAGCGGCCGGAGTTCGGGAAGGCCGACGACTCGGACGCGCTGCGCCTGCTCACCCTCGGCCAGCTCGACGACGCGTTCGGCATCACCGACACCGCGTACCGCAACACCGGCTACGACGCGCTCAGCGACGCCGAGATCGACGCGTTCCGGATCACCCCCGGCTACCGCGCCTTCCTGCGGACGACGCACGAGGAGCGCTCGCGCCGCCCCGCCGCGCTGCGGGACGTGCTCGCGCTGCCCGCCGACGTCACGGGCCTGCGTACGGCCGAGGACTTCGCCCGGGAGCTGGGACGGTTCTCCACGGACGGGAACGCGAGCGTCACGGTGCGCGGGATGGCCGTGACGGTCACGGCGGAAGGCGTCCACCTGCGCCTCACCTCCCCGGGGCCCGAGGCAGCCGAGCGTCATACGGCCCTCGCCGACGGCCTCGCCCGCCTCGGTGACGTACGGACCGTCGCCGCGGACGCCGACGGCGTCACGGTCACCGCCTCCGGCACCGCCGCCCACCTCCTCGCCCTCCTCGACAGCGCCCCCGACAGCGTCCCGCTCGACGAGGTCCAGCCCGCGCACGAGATCACCCGCTCGCTCGCCTCCGGCGCGATGAGCCACGGCGCGCTCGTGGCGACCGCGCACGAGGCCGTCGCGCACGGCACCAACATGGTCGGCGCCCTGTCGAACAGCGGTGAGGGCGGCGAGCACCACACCCGGTACGGCACCATCCGGGGCTCCCGCATCAAGCAGTTCGCCTCCGGCCGGTTCGGCATCTGGGCGGGCTATCTCGCCGACCCGATGCTCCAGGAGCTGGAGATCAAGATCGGGCAGGGCGCGAAGCCCGGCGAGGGCGGCCAGCTGCCCGCGCCCAAGGTCACCGTGGACATCGCGGCGGCCCGCGGCGGCACCCCCGGCATCGAGCTGATCTCGCCTCCCCCGCACCACGACACGTACTCCATCGAGGACCTCGCCCAGCTCATCCACGACTGCAAGGCCGCCCGCGTCCGCGTCATCGTCAAGCTGGTCTCCTCCGAGGGCATCGGCACCATCGCGGTCGGCGTCGCCAAGGCCGGCGCGGACGTCATCAACGTCGCCGGGAACACCGGCGGCACGGGCGCGGCGGCCGTCACCAGCCTCAAGTACGCCGGGCGTTCGGCGGAGATCGGCGTCGCCGAGGTCCACCAGGCGCTCGTCGCCAACGGGCTGCGGCAGAAGGTCGTGCTGCGCTGCTCCGGCGCCCACCAGACCGGCGGTGACGTCGTCAGGTCGGCCCTGCTCGGCGGCGACAGCTTCGAGTTCGGCACGACCGCGCTGATGATGCTCGGCTGCGTCATGGCGAAGAACTGCAACGTCAAGTGCCCGGCCGGCCTCACCACCAACCCGGAGGTCTTCGAGGGCGACCCCCGCGCGCTGGCCCAGTACCTCCTGAACATCGCGCACGACGTCCGGCAGATCCTCGCCCGCCTCGGCCTGCGCTCGCTGCGCGAGGCCCGGGGCCGCACGGACCTGCTCCAGCTCCTCGACCACCCGGCGAGCGTCGGCCGCCTCGACGTCCGCCGCCTCCTCGCCCGCGTGCCCGAGAAGATCGTCGAGAACCCGGAGTACCTGGAGAAGGACTTCAGCACCGACGACGCTCTGATCGAGCGGGTGCGTACCGCGCTCCTCGACCGGCGCGAGCCGTCCCTGCTCGTCGACGGCATCCGCCTCGGCAACAGCGACAAGTCGGTGGGCGGGCAGCTCGGCATCGACGTGGAACGCCTCCTCAACCACGAGCTGTCCGATCTCCCGGACGTCCCCGCCGTCACCACCGACGACCGGGGCCGCCGCCGACTGGTCGACGGCGCCGTGACCGTCCGCACCACCGGCTCGGCCGGACAGTCGTACGGCGTCTTCTGCAACGACGGCATCACCCTCGAACACACCGGCACCGCCAACGACGGTGTCGGCAAGAGCCAGAGCGGCGGCCGGATCGTCGTCCGCGCGCCCGGCGGCGGCAGCACCGAACGCGGCGGCAACGTCCTCGTCGGCAACTTCGCCCTGTTCGGCGCCACCGGCGGCCGGACCTTCGTCCAGGGCGAGGCGGGCGACCGGTTCGCCGTGCGCAACTCCGGTGCGACGGCGGTCGTCGAGGGCGTCGGCGACTTCGGCTGCGAGTACATGACCGGCGGCACCGTCCTCAACCTCGGCGGCTTCGGCAAGGGCCTCGGCAACGGCATGAGCGGCGGGTTCCTCTACCAGTACGACCCCTCCGGCGAACTGCCGGGCCGGGTGAGCGCCGACTCGCTCCTCGTCTTCCCCGTGACCGACACCGCGCACGGCGCCTTCCACGAGGAGGCCGTACGGCTGCTGCTGACCTGGCACGTGGAGGCCACCGGCTCGCCGCTCGCGGCCCGGCTGCTGGAGAACTGGGCGAGCGAGCGGGAGCACGTGTACTGCGGGATGCCCCGCGCGCTGCTCCTCTACCAGGACGCCGGGGAGATCCTCGCGGCGGCGACCCGCAACGAGCTGTTGGACGAGCTGGCGACGTCGATCGCGACGGACAAGCTCCGCGCGTTCAAGGTCGACTACCGCGACCGCCGTACCGTCCTCGGCGGCCGGGCCCCGGCCTTCGGCGACCAGGGCAGCGACGACATGTTCTCCCTGCTGTCGTCGTACACGGTGCTCGGTGTCGCGCAGGACCTCGCGCTCCAGCGGGTGCCCGGCGCGAGCGGCCCGGACGACCCGAAGGTCGCCGAGGCCGTCCGGAACCTGATCCTCACCGAGGACTTCTTCGTCAAGCAGCGGGTCGTGAAGTACCTGCGCGGCACGCTCGACCGCTTCGACGACGGCGAACTCGCCACGCTCATCGCGATCAAGCGGCTCGACGACTACAAGCGCGCCCTGAAGCAGCGCAACAACCTCAGCGTGGACGCGCCCAGCACCTCCGGCTGGATCGTCCACCAGACCACGAAGAACGCGGGCCGCGTACGCGCCGCCCGGTTCGACGAACTGCTCGCGAACGCCGCGCTCGACGACATCGCCGCGCGCCTCGCCCCGCAGGCCCCGACCGAGACGGTGACCGCGTGACCCTCCTGCCCCCGGCCCTGCCCGCGACCGGCTCGGCCCTCCCCCCGACCGGCTCCCTCATCCCGGCCGACGCGCCGTTCTCCGCCCAGCAGGAGGCGTGGCTCGCCGGGTTCCTCGCCGGTGTCGCGGCCGCCGGACGCCGGCAGGGCGCGGGTTCCGACGCACCGGCGGCGACGATCGACGTCCTGATCGGCACCCAGACCGGCAACGCCGAGCTGGTCGCCGAGGACATCGTCGCCGGCGCCCGCACGCAAGGCCTCGGCGGCCGGACGGCGGCCCTGGACGACGTCACACCGGAGGCGCTCGCCGCGATGTCCCACGTCATCGTGGTGACATCCACGTACGGCGAGGGCGAGATGCCCGACAACGCCGGGCTGTTCTGGGAGGCGCTACAGTCCGACACCGCCCCGCGACTGGAGGGCGTGCGCTACGCGGTCCTCGGGCTCGGCGACCGGGGCTACGACGACTTCTGCCAGGCGGCGAAGCTCATCGACACCCGGCTGGAGCAGCTGGGCGCGACCCGGCTGCATGAACGCGTCGACTGCGACGTGGACTTCGAGGAGCCGGCGGCGGAGTGGACGGCGGCGGTACTGGAGCGCCTGGTCGCGGAGACCGGCGCGACGGGCGGCGCGGGCACGGGCGCCCCCGTGTCGAAGGCGGAGGCATCGGCGGCACCCGCACGCCCCCGCTCCCCGTGGAACAAGCGCACGCCGTACCCCTCCCGACTCACCACGAACCGGCTCCTGTCCGCCCCGCACAGCGCGAAGGAGATCCGCCACTACGAGTTCGACCTCGGCGACAGCGGCATCACCTACGAGGCGGGCGACGCGCTGGCGGTCGTACCGGTGAACGACGAGACGCTGGTGGGGGAGCTCCTGACGTATCTGGACGCGGGCGGCGACGCGGAGACGGCCGAGCTCCTGCGCGCCGAGCGGGAGATCCGCACCCCGTCGAAGGAACTGATCGCCGACCTCGTGGAACGGGCCCCCACGAGCGAGCTGGCCTCGGTCGTCGCCCACGGCGACCGCTCGGACCTGGACTCCTGGCTCTGGGGCCGGGACGTACTGGACCTGCTGCGCGACGCCGGCCCCAAGGCACCCTCCCTGGCCGAACTCCTGCCCCTCCTCCGGCCGTTGCAGGCCCGCCAGTACTCGATCTCGTCGAGCCCGCTGGCACACCCCGGCAGCGTCCACCTCACGGTCGCGTCGGTCCGCTACGACTCCGGGCAGCGGACGTACGGGGGTGTGGCGTCGACGTACCTGGCGGACCGGATCGGCGACGCCGCGACGGTGGGCGTCTACCTCCAGCCGAACGCCTCTTTCAGCGTCCCCTCCGACGACGACTCCCCCATGATCATGATCGGCCCCGGCACGGGCATCGCCCCCTTCCGCGGCTTCCTGCACGAGCGGGCCGCGCGGGGCGCCTCCGGCCGCAACTGGCTGTTCTTCGGCGACCGGCACCGCGAGACGGACTTCGTGTACGAGGACGAGCTGACGGAGTTGCGCCGGCGCGGCACGCTCACCGAACTCGACCTCGCCTTCTCCCGCGACCAGGCCGAGAAGGTCTACGTCCAGACGCGGATGCGGGAGCGGTCGCGGGAGCTGTACGCGTGGCTGGAGGAGGGTGCGCACGTCTACGTCTGCGGCGACGCCTCCCGGATGGCGAAGGACGTCGAGGCGGCCCTGCTGGGCGTCATCGCCGAGCAGCGCGGCCGCGGCGACGACGACGCGGCGGAGTACCTGGCCGCTCTCCGCCGGGCGAAGCGCTACGTACGGGACGTGTACTGACCATGACCCACCACCACGGCTGCGGCTTCGAGACGTGCTGCGGCCGGCGCACCGGCACCGCACGCCTGATCGACCCCCGGATGCCGGAACTGGCCCGCAGCCTGACCCTCTTCCGCCACGTCCAGGCACTCACCGGCGGCCCGGTCGCCCGCCTCGACCAGGCGGGCAGCTACGCGGTACCGAGCCTGCGCGGCGAGGCCTTCACCGTCCACCCGGACTCGGGCTCGATCACGCTGCGCCTGGACGCCGACGGGGTGGACGCGGCCGTGCTCACCCGCGACGCCGAGGACGCGGTCTCCGTACGCCTCCTCGACGCGACCGGCCGTACGGTGCACGAGGGCCGGCTCCTGTCGGAGGGCGACCGCCTGCTGGCGGGCCTGGCGGGCACGGTCGAGGCGGGGGTGGGGGCCGCCGACGTACGGGAACGCCCCGAGGCCCCCTCCTGGGAGACCGGCGACCAACTCGCCCAGCTGGACGCGATCCTGGCGGACGGCGGGGCGGCCCGGCGCGCGGCGCTCACCCGCCACCCGGGCGAACACCGCGCGGTGGACGTCGCCGTCCTCCCGTCCGTCCTCGACCACGTCTGCTCGGTGGGGCTGCCCATCGGGGTGGCGGTCTTCGCCCCCTCGGCGATGCAGGCCTGCGCGGGCCCCGTCCACGTCACCGACCGCACGGCCGGCGGCCGCGTGTACGCGGCGGTGGCGAACGCCTCCCTGGAGCTGGACCTCCCCGCCGTCCACTCCTGCCACCTGGTCCGCTCCACAGCCGCCCACGGCCCCACCTCGTCCCTCGAACTCGACGACGAGAACGGCGACTGCGTCGCGCTCATCACCCAGTTCGGCATCGTGGGGGAACGGGTGCACGGGGCGTGGGAGCACTTGGCGGCCTCACTGCCGGACGCGTAAGGGGCCGGGCTTCGCCGGCCCCTTTCCTGCGGCCGCCCGGTCAGTACAGCTTGTTGACGGCCGTGGTCGTGGTCTTCTTGAAGGCGGCCACGGGCGCGTCGGTGAAGTCGCCCATCTGCTGCCACTGGACGACGGTGACGGTCCTGCCGTCCCGTCCGACCGACATCAGGGCGACGTCGTTGGCGCCCCCGGACGTCTCGGTGTTCAGACCGCGGACGTGGGCGCCCTCCTCGACCGGAAGCGTGCCGTAGTCCCGGCCCTCGGCGTCGACGTCGGGCGAGGCCGCCTCGAGGCGGTCGGCGCAGGTGCGGATCAGGTCGTCGTAGTGCTT
>NZ_JAQYWT010000358.1:0-318 GCF_036322545.1 Streptomyces sp. SP18BB07 | reverse complement strand
GCTCTCCCGCACCCTGAAACGCCTACGCGAAGGCATGCTCACCACCGGCTGAAGACCGTCGCCGCAAACCCGCCGATCCGCGAAACACCCACGCGGCGACTGAACTGGTGCCGCGCAGGGCTGGGCCCGATCGCGTCGGCCGACGGCTTCACCGGTGCTGCGGGAGGTCTCCCAGGCACACCACCATCAAGCTGTCCCGTGCGTAAGGGCGATGCGGGCGGTGATGCGTTTGCCGACCGGTTCCTGGCGGGCTTCGAAGCCCTGGGCGACGGCCATCACGATCTCCAGGCCGTGCTGGCCCACCCGGCCGGTGTCCGC
>NZ_JAQYWT010000357.1:0-41025 GCF_036322545.1 Streptomyces sp. SP18BB07 | reverse complement strand
GACGCGTCCACCGCTCCAACTCCGCCTGCTCCTCAGCGGACAGCAGTAACGGCTCCAACTTGGGGCCCCGACGGGGAACTGACGCACCAGCAGCAGAAGTCATGCAACTACTAACGATCAACTACTGGCGCAGGACACTAGTGCCGCATCAGGCAACGTTCGCCCTGTCCCCGTCCTCCGGTGCTGGCGTGGTTGCGATCAGCCGGTTCGTGATCTCCTCGGCGGTCAGCACGAGTGCGAAGCCCTTTCGCAGGACGGCGAGTTCTGGTTCCTGGCGGGACTCGTCGTCGGTGGCCGTGGTGTCGGATCCGAAGACGACCTTGTAGCCGCGTTCGTATGCCTGCCGGGCCGTGGTGCCGCAGCAGTAGTTGGTGAGGGTGCCTGTGACGATGACCGTGTCGCGGCCGAGGTTGCGCAGCATTGTGTCGAGCGGTGTGTCGTAAAACGCGCCGTAGGAGGGCTTGCGGATCAGTGCCTCGTCGGGGCGGCGGCCCATCGGGGCCCATACCTCGGCGGGGCCCGGGCGGCGCCAGTCGGCGTCGGCATGCGGGAGGAAGGGCAGGGCGCGCGGCCGGTCCAGTCCGAGATGGGTGTCGTCGAAGATGGTCCAGATCACCGGGATCGAGGCGGCTCGGCAGTCCTCGACCAGTTGCCGCAACCGGGGAACCATCCGGGTGGCCGCGGGCACCCAGTAGGGGCTCCACCCGGGTCGGGCGAATTCGTCCTGCATGTCGATGACCAGCAGCGCCGTGCGCTCGGGCCGTACGTCGAACGATGCCCGGCCGTGCTCGTAAGTGTCGCGCGCTCGCGCGGTCACCCATTCCTCGGTATACGCCATCCCTATCCCCTATGTCGATTCGAGGTACCTCGTTTCGATGTGCGAGAGTAGCAGCATGTTGGAACTCGCGATCCTGGGATTTCTGGCCGAGGTGCCACTGCACGGCTACCAACTACGGCGCCGGATAGCGCACTTGTCCGGCCATGCCCGTCCGGTCAGCGACGGCAGCCTCTATCCGGCGATCAACCGCCTGGTCAAGGCAGGGCTGCTCGACCGCAGAGCCGAGCCAGGCGCCTCGGCCGTCCAGCGACACACCCTGAGCCTGACCTCCGCCGGCCGCACCGAGCTGCTGCGCCGGCTGAGGGACGCCGACGGCCTGGATATCAGCGACAGCACCCGGTACTTCACGGTCCTGGCCTTTCTCTCCCAGCTTCCCGAACTCGCCGACCAGCACGCGGTACTTCGCCGGCGACTGGATTTCCTGGAACAGCCCGCAAGCTTCTTCCACGATGGCGACCGTCTCCTGGGCGCCGAGGACACCGACGACCCCTACCGCCGCGGCATGCTCACCATCGCCCGCACCACCAGCCGCGCGGAACGGTCGTGGCTACGGGAACTGCTGGCCTGACGCCGACACGGCGGGCCCTCACCCAGATGCTCCCTCTGCCCGCGAGACTGTGCGGGTGGCAGAACCAGTACACGTCCGAGAGATCGATGACGATGAGGGGCGGCGCCTGCTGCGAATCATCCGACAGGGGCACCGGATCGGTGGTGACCTGGCGGCGGGCCCAGATGATCCTGCTCTCAGCTCAGGGCATGCCCGCGACGAGGATCGCCGAGGTGACGTTCACCAGCGACGACCGGGTGCGGGATGTGATCCATAACTTCAACGCCGACGGCTTCGACTCTCTTTACCCGAAGTACCAGGGCGGCCGACCGAAGACCTTCACACTGCCCGAACGCCGTGAAATCAAGAAGATCGCGAAGTCCAGGCCGACAGAGCACGACCTGCCGTTTTCGACCTGGAGCTTGAGCAAGCTGGCCGACTTCCTGGTCGCCGAGGGGGTGGTCGACGACATCAGCCACGAGGGCCTGCGCATCATGCTCCGCGAGGAGGGCGTCTCCTTTCAACGCCTGAAGACCTGGAAGACCTCCCGAGACCCCGACTACGCGGCCAAGAAAGCCCGCGTTGAGCATCTCTACGCGATCGCGGATGGCGAGGTCATACCCGAGGACGGCGAACCCGAAGCCGTCTTCTGCATGGACGAGTTCGGCCCGCTCAACCTCATGCCCCATCCGGGTCGGCAGTGGGCCGAACGCGGCGGCAAGCACAAAGATCCCGATCGTGAACCGCGCCGCAGGCGGCGGGCCACCTACAACCGTTACGGCGGGGTCCGACACCTGTTTGCCGCCTACGACCTGGCCAAGGACAGGCTCTACGGCCACATCAAGCCGGTCAAGAGGCGCACGCAGTTTCTGGAGTTCTGCCGCTACCTGCGACCCCTCTTCCCGCCTACTGCCCGGATCGCGATCGTCTGTGACAACTTCTCCCCGCACCTGACCAGGAAAAGCCGTCGCGTGGCCAAATGGGCCGAGGTGAACAACGTCGAGATCGCATACACCCCGACGAACTCGTCCTGGCTCAACCGGATCGAGGCCCAATTCACCGCCCTGCGCTACTTCACCCTCGCCGGCACCGACCATGCCACCCACAAGGAACAGGGCAGCATGATCCGCCGCTACATCATCTGGCGAAACCGCCATGCCGACGACCGGCGACTACGCGCCGTCGTCGACAGGGCGAACGTTGCCTGAGGCAGCACTAGGAGGCGCCCACCCCACCGGCGGAGCCAAGCCGCTCGTATGCTCGACGAATGACGACTTCCGCGACCTCTGGAAACGGACCCACCGGCCCTGACGGCTCCACCGGCCCCACCGAGAACTCGATGCGGCGCGCGCTCAAACGCGCCCGTGACGGCGTGGCGCTCGACGTGGGCGAGGCGGCGGTGCTGCTCCAGGCACGCGGCGCGGATCTGGAGGACCTGGCCGCGTCGGCGGCGCGGGTGCGGGACGCGGGGCTCGCGGAGGCCGGGCGGCCCGGTGTCATCACGTACTCGAAGAGCGTCTTCATCCCGCTCACCCGGCTCTGCCGGGACAAGTGCCACTACTGCACGTTCGTCACCGTCCCGGGCAAGCTGCGCCGCGCCGGCCACGGGATGTTCATGTCGCCGGACGAGGTGCTGGACGTGGCCCGCAAGGGGGCCGCGCTCGGTTGCAAGGAAGCCCTGATCACGCTCGGTGACAAGCCGGAGGACCGCTGGCCGGAGGCGCGCGAGTGGCTCGACGCGCACGGCTACGACGACACGATCGCGTACGTCCGGGCCATCTCCATCCGCATCCTGGAGGAGACGGGGCTGCTGCCGCACCTCAATCCCGGCGTGATGTCGTGGACGGACTTCCAGCGGCTCAAGCCGGTGGCGCCCTCGATGGGCATGATGCTGGAGACGACCGCGACGCGGCTGTGGTCCGAGCCGGGCGGCCCCCATTACGGCTCCCCGGACAAGGAACCGGCGGTCCGGCTGCGGGTCCTGGAGGACGCGGGCCGTTCCTCGGTCCCCTTCACCTCCGGCGTCCTCATCGGCATCGGTGAGACGTACGAGGAACGCGCGGAGTCCCTCTTCGCCCTCCGCAAGGTCTCCCGGGCCTACCACGGCATCCAGGAGCTGATCATCCAGAACTTCCGTGCCAAGCCGGACACCGCGATGCGCGGCATGCCGGACGCGGAGCTGGACGAGCTGGTCGCCACGGTGGCCGTCGCCCGGCTCATCATGGGCCCGGCCGGCTGCATCCAGGCCCCGCCGAACCTGGTCGACAGCGAGTACGAGCGGCTGATCGGCGCCGGGATCGACGACTGGGGCGGGGTCTCCCCCCTCACCATCGACCATGTGAACCCCGAGCGCCCCTGGCCGCAGATCGAGGAACTCACCGAGCGGTCCCGGGCCGCAGGCTTCGAGCTGCGGGAACGGCTGTGCGTGTACCCGGAGTTCGTCTCGCGCGGCGAGCCGTGGCTGGACCCGCGCCTCCTGCCGCACGTACGGGCACTGGCCGACCCCGAGACGGGCCTCGCCCTGCCGGACGCGGTCGTCGAGGGCCACCCGTGGCAGGAGCCGGAGGAGGTCTTCGTCGCCACCGGCCGGACGGATCTGCACACCGCCATCGACACCGAGGGCCGTACCGGCGACCGCCGTGAGGACTTCGACTCCGTCTACGGCGACTGGGGCGCCCTGCGCGAGGCGGCGGCGCCCGGCATGACCCCCGAGCGCATCGACACGGACGTACGGGCGGCGCTGGCGACGGCGGCCGACGACCCCACGAAGCTGACGGACGCCGAGGCGCTCGCCCTGCTGCACGCGGACGGCCCGGCCCTCGACGCGCTCACCCGGATCGCGGACGACGTCCGCAGGGCGGCGGTCGGCGACGACGTCACGTACATCGTCACCCGGAACATCAACTTCACCAACGTCTGCTACACCGGCTGCCGCTTCTGCGCCTTCGCGCAGCGCCGCACGGACGCCGACGCGTACACGCTCTCCCTGGACCAGGTCGCCGACCGCGCCCAGCAGGCGTGGGAGCTCGGCGCGGTCGAGGTCTGCATGCAGGGCGGTATCCACCCCGACCTGCCGGGCACGGCGTACTTCGACATCGCGAAGGCCGTGAAGTCCCGCGTTCCCGGCATGCATGTGCACGCCTTCTCCCCGATGGAGGTGGTGAACGGCGCGACCCGCACCGGGATGTCGATCCGCGAGTGGCTGACGGCCGCGAAGGAGGCGGGCCTCGACTCCATCCCCGGCACGGCGGCGGAGATCCTGGACGATGAGGTCCGCTGGGTCCTGACCAAGGGCAAGCTGCCGACGGCGACCTGGATCGAGGTGGTGACGACCGCCCACGAGGTGGGCATCCGCTCCTCCTCGACGATGATGTACGGGCACGTCGACCAGCCCCGCCACTGGCTGGGCCACCTCCGGACGCTGGCGCGGATCCAGCAACAGACCGGCGGTTTCACGGAGTTCGTGACGCTGCCCTTCATCCACACCAACGCGCCCGTGTACCTGGCGGGCATCTCCCGCCCCGGCCCGACGATGCGCGACAACCGCGCCGTCACCGCCATGGCCCGCCTCCTGCTCCACCCCCACATCCCCAACATCCAGACCAGCTGGGTGAAGCTGGGCACGGAGGGCGCGGCCGAGATGCTCCGCTCGGGCGCCAACGACCTGGGCGGCACCCTGATGGAGGAGACCATCTCCCGCATGGCGGGCTCCTCCTACGGCTCCTACAAGTCGGTCAAGGACCTGATCGCCGTCGCCGACGCGGCCGGCCGTCCCGCGAAGCCCCGCACGACCCTGTACGGCGAGGTCCCGGAGGAACGCCAGCAGGCGGCCCGGGCCTCCGACGGCCATCTGCCGGAACTGCTGCCGGTGTTGGACTGACACACCAGCGAGAGAACGGGCCAGAAAACCCTTACTGCGGTGTCCGTGCCCCCTGTTAGCCTCCTCCGGCCCGTGCGACCCACGGGCCACGGGAACGCTCACAGGGGAGGGGACACATGGAGAGGTTACGGAGATCCGGCGGCCGTGCGCTGCTGGCGATGGCGTGCTCCGTCGCGGCCATGATGGCGTCCACGTCGGGAGTGGCACACGCGGCCGGGAACCTGCCGCCGAAGCAGCCGCTCGTGCGGGATCTGAAGGCGGGCGGCAAGGCCTGCGGGGCGGGCGACGGCAAGGCGTACATCGCCGATCCGCAGCCTCAGGTCAACGCGGTCCTGTACGACACCGACAGCGGCCCCCTCGGCGGGGAGTTCGAGTTCTGGTGGAAGGACGCCGAGGGCGCCGAGCAGCGCAGGACCCTCACGACCACGTCGAAGTGGTCGGGCAGCCCGTTCACCCTCAGGCTGCCGTGGGACGACCTGCCCGCGAACACCGTCGTCTCCTGGCACGTCCGCGCCGACGACGGCACGACGAAGTCACCCTGGAGCTCCGAAGGGGACGGCGCCGCCTGCGAGTTCGTCATCGACGACGTGAACCCGCAGAACGCCGTGGTCAGTTCGCCCGAGTACCCGGAGGACGTCTTCTGGGTGGACGGCGTCGGCGTGTACGGCCACTTCACCATGGACTCGCCCTCGGACGACGTCGTGGCCTACACATACGGCTTCATCGGCGGCCCGTACGACACCGTCCGGCCCGACGAGGCCGGCGGAGCCGTCACCATCCCGTTCCTGCCGCTCGACTCGCGGCCCCAGCGGCTGACGGTCCGCGCGATCGACCGGGTGGGGCGCAGCAGCGGCGAGACCACCTACCGCTTCTACGTGAAGTCCGGCCGCGCCCCCGTCGCCCACTGGAAGCTCGCCGACCCGACCGGCGCGACCACCGCCGCCGCCGAGACCGGCACCGCCGCCGAGGCCGGCACCGGCGTGACCTTCGGCGGCCCGGCGCCCGGCGGCACGGCCCTCGCCTCGACGGCGACCCTGGACGGCAGCAGCCACGGCTACCTCACGCCGGGGGCCCGGCCGTGTCCGACCCCCGGAAGACGTTCGCGGTCAGCGGCTGGGCGCGGCCCGCGCAGACCGACCGGAACATGACCGTCGCGGCCCAGGACGCGGGCGACACCACGGCCTTCGCGCTCGGTGTCGACGCCCGCGGCGAGGCGCCCGTCTGGTCGTTCACCGTCGGCGGTGCCCGGATGACGGGCGGCGCGCCGGAGGCCGGCGAGTGGGCCCACCTGTTGGGCGTGTACGACGCCGAGACCGGTGAGGCGCAGCTGTACGTCAACGGCAGGGCGGTCGGCGCGAAGGCGGAGGCGGCGCCCGGCGCGGACGCCGGCGCCTTCCAGATCGGGCGCGCCCGGGACGGGCAGGGCTACCACGACCGCTGGCACGGCGAGCTCGGCGACATCAGGGTCCACGACCGCGTCGTCGTGCCGGACGAGGCCGCCGAACTGGCGCATCGCAAGCCGCGCGCCCTCGGCCACTGGTCGCTGGAGAACGCGACGGACGGCAGCAGCCCCGAACAGGGCGGCGGTATGCCGCTGGAGCTGGGCACGGGCGCGACGATCCACCGCGGCCCCGACGGCTCCTGCGTCCCGGATCTCGACCCCGACTGCGTGGAGGTGCCGTACGCGCTCGTCGGTGACGGCCATCTCGCGCTCGACGGCGAGAGCGGGTACGCGGCCACCCGGCGGCCCGTCGTCGACACCTCCGACAGCTTCACGATCGGGGTGGTGGTACGCCTCGCGGACGCCGATCCGACCCGCCCCATGACCGTGCTGTCCCAGGCCGGCGAGCACACCGACGTGTTCCGGGTGCGGTACGAGCCCTCCACGTACGCCTGGCAGCTGATCATGCCGAACGCGGACGAGCCGGGTGCCCCCGAGACGGTCGTGGCGCAGTTGGCGATGGCCGACGGCGGTGAGGGAGACGGACACCGGATCGCGGTCGTCTACGACGACGCCACCGACCGGATCAAGCTCTTCCTGGACGGTGAACTCGCCACCGGGGCCACCGCCGACCTCGCGGACGGGCTGCCCAGCACCGGCCCGCTCCAGGTCGGACGGGCCCAGGTCGGGGACGGCTGGGGCGAGTACCTCCACGGGGACGTCGACGAGGTGCACGCGTTCGCCGGTGCCCTGGACGACAGGCAGATCAACGGGCTGGGCTGGGGCACCGAGCCCTGCCTGTGCTGAGTGCCGTTCCCGGGATGCCGTCGGCGGGTCGGGCGACCGACCCGCCGGCAGTGCGTCAGCTCGCCCTGGTCTCGTTCGCCGGCAGGTACGTCACCAGCAGCACCACTCCGCTCAGCAGGAACACGCGGAGGGCGGCGTCGAGGCCGTTCCAGTCGCTGGACTGCCACATGACGAACCACTCGCCGCCGATGGCCATGAAGCCGGCGCCGAAGAGGAGGAGGACCATGAGAAGGCCGGCGGTGCTGTAGCGGCGGGCCGTGTGGAAGGTGCGGTGGCCGAGGGACCGGGCCCAGAACCAGGTGGCGACGATGAGCAGCAGCGCCGCGACGGTCTCCCAGACGATGATGAGGACGTAGGCCGCGTCCTGGACGCCCTTCGACTCGATGGCCCGCCACATCAGGTCCTCGTCCTTGAACGTGGTGTCCATGGCGAAGACATGGCGGACGAACTGCTGGTTCGTGCCGAAGTCGGTGATGTTGCTGAACGCGACGAGTGCCATGTAGAGGGCGACCGTGCCGACGAGCAACGTGGAGGCGAGGGGGAGAAGTGAGCCGCGGGGGGTCTGGGTTTCAGCCATGGTCCAACTATGTGTGCGGGCATGGATCAACCCCAGGTGTTTTTCGGCGCGTTGGATCACAATGAGAACCGCCGGTGGCGGAAAACCGTGGAGCACCGAGGATGGCCGGAGGAGTTCGCATGGGCCGCGCGCAGCCGCCGATTCCCACGATGCAGGAGCTGATCCGGCGGCGCACCCGCCAGGGTTTCGTCGGTCGCGGCAGCGAACGGGCGGCGTTTCGCGCCAACTTCGACCTGCCCGTCGAGGACGAGCGGCGCCGCTTCCTCTTCCACGCGCACGGCAACGCCGGTATCGGAAAGACCTTCCTGGTACGTGAGTTGGAGCAGATCGCGCGGGAGCGCGGCGCCCTCACCGCGTACGTCGACGACGGCGCCGGCAGCGTGCCGGAGGCCATGGCCGTCATCGCGGACCGCTTCGCCCGGCAGGGTCACCGGCTGAAGGAGCTGGAACGGCTGCTGGCCGCGCACCGGGAGCGACGGTACGAGGCGGAGCTGGCCGCCGTCTCCGTGGCGCTGCCCGAGCCGGAGGGCGAGCCGCGCGGGCGGGGAGGGCAGGGAGAGCCGGGGGTGCTGGGGGAGCCCGGGGAAGGGGTCGGGTCCGGGGGCGGGCGGTCGGGGTCGGGGGGAGCCGGCGAGCCGTCCGCCGTGAGTCTGGCCGCCGCTCGGGCGACGCTCGTCGCGCTGGGCCTCGTCCCCGTGGTCGGGCCGTTCGCCGGTGCCGTCGACCCGGCTCAACTCGTCCGTCAGGCGGCCCGGTTGCGGGCGGGCCTCGGTGCGCGGGGGCGCGGCCACGAGGACGCGGAGCTGCTGCTCGCCCCCGAACTCGTCCTCACTCCCGCGCTGTTGGACGGGCTGGGCGCGGTCGCCTCCGAAGTGCCGTGGCTGGTCCTGCTCTTCGACACCTACGAACGGACCGGCGCCTTCCTCGACCCGTGGCTCCACGACCTCGTCTCCGGCGACCGCTACGGCCCCCTCCCCGGCAACGTCGTCCTCGTCACGGCGGGCCGGGACGCCCTCGACGCCGCCCGCTGGGGCCACCTCACCGACTTCGTCCTCGACCTGCCCCTGAGGCCCTTCACGGAGGCCGAGTCGCGCGGCCTCCTCGCCGCCAAGGGCGTTCTCGCCGAGCCCGTCGTCGACGAAGTGCTGCGGCTCGCCGGTGGATTGCCCGTCCTCGTCTCCACCCTCGCCGAGGGCCGGCCCGCCGATCTCGACGACCTCGCCGACACGGGCGACGCCAGCGCCATGGCCGTGGAGCGCTTCCTGAAGTGGGAGGCGGACCCGGTGCGCCGGGCCGCCGCACTGACCTGCGCGCTGCCCCGCTGGCTGGACACGGACGTCTTCCGGCTGGCGGTCTCGGGGGCGGGCGCCGACGCGAACGGCCCGGATGGTGGCGCCGGTTCCGGCGCAGCGGCGAACGGCGGTGGCGGCCCCGGCGCGGACGCGGGCGACGGTCGTGCTCCCGGCACGGGTGGGGGCGACCGGCGCGCCCCCGGCGCGCGGGCGGACGGACACCACGATGGCGGCTCCGAGGCGCTGTTCACCTGGCTGCGCGCCCTGCCCTTCGTGACCGATCGCGGGGACCGGGTGGTGTTCCACGACGTCGTACGGGCACCGATGGTCCGGTTGCAGCGGCTGCGCTCCCCCCGGGTGTGGAGCGAGCGGCACCGGCGGTTGGCGGACGCCTTCGCCGGGTGGCGGGCGGAGACCGAGGCAGACCTGGCGGCGGAAGCCGCTCTGCCGGGCCAGGGGGCGCGGGACGAGGCGCGGTGGGGCGACGAGCGCTGGAGCGAGCTGCGGCTCGCCGAGGCGTACCACCGGCTGTGCGCGGGGGAGCGCGAGGCGCTCGCCGGGGTGCTGCGCGCGGTCGTGGACGCGTGCGGGGAGGGTGAGGCGGTGGCCCGTCGGTGGGCCGAGGCCCTCGCGCAGGCGGGCCTGGACGCCGCCGACGAGGACGCGGAACGCTGGGGGCGCGACCTGCTGGGCGCGCTGGAGCGCGGCGGTGTGCACGACGCGCTGGGAGTCCTGCTGCTCCGGGCCGGTCTCGACGCCCCCAGGGAGGCCCGCGCGCGGGCCCTGCGGGGGCGGGCGCTGCACCGGGACGGGGCGCACGAGCGGGCGCTGACCGAGTACGACCAGGCCCTCGCCCTCGACCCGGACTCGGCCACCACGTGGCAGGGCAGGGCGGTCGCGCGGGCGCACACCGGAGACTACGCAGCGGCCGTGGCCGACCTCGACCGCGCCGACGCGCTCGCCCCCGACGACGTGACCACCCTCGTCCTCCGGGGCGACTACCACCGCCTCCTCGGCGACCCCGACGCGGCGGTCGCCGACCTCGACCGGGCGGTGGCGCTGGACCCCGTACGCCGCTCGACGTGGGCCTCGCGGGGAGCCGCCCGGCACGCGCAGGGTCGCCTCGACGAGGCACTGGCGGACCTGGACCGCGCCCTGGAGCTGGACGGGGCGTACGTCTGGGCCCTGATGCGCCGGGCGCGCGTACGACGTTCCCGGGGCGAACACGAGCGGCAGCTGGCCGATCTGCACCACGCCGTGGCCCTCGACCCGGACGCGCCCCTGCCGCGCTGTGAACGGGGGGACGCCCTGCGCGCCGCCGACCGCGACGAGGAGGCCCTGGTCGACTACGACCACGCCATCGCGCTCAACCCGCTGTACGCCTCCGCGTACGCCGGCAGGGGCGTCTCCCGCGCCAAGCTCGGCCGCCACGGCGAGGCCCTCACCGACCTCGACACCGCCCTGGCCCTGCTCCCCGACTACCCCTGGGCCCTCCGTCACCGCGCCGCCCTCCACCGCGAACTCGGCGACGAGGAACGGGCGTTGGCCGACGCGGAACGGGCCCGGGAGCTGCGCCCGGGCGACGCGTCGATCGAGTGACGCGCGCGGCTCGCCCCCTAACGACCCCCTCGCCCGGTCGCTCTCGGAGGTGCCTCCCGCCGGCGCGGATGCGTCAGTTCTCCGGGAATTGGACGCGGTTACGGCGGCTGTTCACATCCGTCCGGTTGACGACCGAAGTCGGTCACCGGTTGTGGCGCACGTGACGTTTAAGGCTCATCTGGAGCCCTGAACGGACCGTTCCCGTTCCATTACAGTGCTGGACTGTCGAGCCGTACGGGCGTACGGATGTACTGACGTACTGACGTACGGGTCGGGCAGGGGCCGTGAGGAGGCCGGGGTGGGTGCGACAGCCGGTGCCGTCTGGGGGCGTGTCGAGCAGCAGGATTTCCGCAGCCGGGTGCGCGGAACGCTGCTGGGCGCGGCCGTGGGCGACGCGTTGGGCGCGCCGGTCGACCAGCTCACCCTGGCGCAGATCGGCGAGGCGTACGGCCCGGAGTGGCTGACCGACCTGGCCTCCGCGTACGGCAGACGCGGCGCGATCACCGACCTCACGCAGCTCACGCTGTTCACCGTCGACGGCCTGATCCGCGCCCAGGTGCGCCGGGACACGGGCGTCTGGCACCCGCCGACCGATCTGCACCGGGCGTATCTGCGCTGGGCGGCGACCCAGCGGGACTGGGGCCCCGACGAACGCCGCAAGGACGACGGCTGGCTCGCGCGCGAGGAGTGGCTCTACGCGCGCCGCGACCCCTCCCTGATCTGCCTCCTCGGCTTCGCCGACGGGACCATGGGCACCCTCGACGCCCCCAAGAACCCCGGCGCGTCCGGGGGCGAGGCCGCCGCCCGCTCCGCCCCGTTCGGCCTGCTCGTCGGCTGGGAGCCGCAACTCGTCTTCCAACTGGCCGTCGAGTGCGCGGCCCAGACCCACGGCCACCCCGTCGCGTACCTGTCCGCCGGCTCGTACGCGGTCATCGTGCACGCCCTGGCGCGCGGGGAGAACCTCGACGCCGCCGTCCAGAAGACGCTGGTGCTGCTGGCCGCCCGCCCCGGTCACCAGCCCGTCGCCGAGGCGCTCCAGCAGGCCGTCACCGCAGTCCGCCAGGGCACGCCGTCCCCCGCCGTCGTGGAGCAACTGGCCGGTGACGGCGCGGCCGCCGGGGCACTGGCCGTCGCGGTCTACTGCGCCCTGGTCGCCGAGGACATACGCCAGGGCCTGTGCCTCGCCGTCAACCACGGGGGCCCTTCGGGCGTCGCCGGTGCCCTGACGGGCGGCCTCCTCGGCGCCCTCCACGGCGAGACCGCCCTGCCACCGGCCTGGCTCGCCGAACTGGAGGGCCGCCCCACCATCCTGGTCCTCGCCGACGACTTCGCCCTGGAGATGACCCAGGGCCCAGCCCTCCACGCCCCCGCCGGAGCAGTCCCAGGCTGGCTGACCCGCTACCCCCGAGCCTGACCCACACCCCCACAACCCCTCCCCGGCCCACCCCAGAAGGGGCGCGGGGAACTGCGCGCCCAGCCACGACACACGGCCCCCCGACCAACAACGGAAGCCCCCGACCGGAACACGGCGCAAGCTCACCCATCGAATCCCCCGGCCCACCCCAGAAGGGGCGCGGGGAACTGCGCGCCCAGCCACGACCCACAGTCACCCGACAAGCAACCGAAGCCCCCACCGGAACGCGGCCCAAGCCCAGCGCAGCGATACTTTGGTGATCATGGCTGACTGGAACATACGTCCGGCGTCGGCGACGGACGGCGACCCCGTCGCCGAGCTGCGCGCCGTCGTCATGCGGCCCGACCTCGAACGCCTCGGCCGCTACGACCCCGACCGCGTCCGCCGCCGCTTCCGCGACGCCTTCGACCCGGCCCACACCTGGATCATCGAGGTCGCCGACACGTTCGCCGGCTGCGTGGCCCTCCGCCCGGCCGCCGACGCGCACTGGCTGGAGCACTTCTACCTCGCCCCCCACCTCCAGGGCACCGGCATCGGCACAGCCGTCCTCCGCACCCTCCTCACCCGCTGCGACGAGGCCGACGTACCGGTCCGCCTGAACGTCCTCCAGGGCAGCCCCGCCAGACGCCTCTACGAACGCCACGGCTTCCACGTGGAGACCGAGGACCCGGTGGACGTGTTCATGCTCCGCACACCGACGAGCCCGACGAGCCCGACGAGCGCGGCCAGTCCGGCCGGTCCGGCCGGCCCGGCCAGTCCGCCCCGGCCTCCGTCGAAATAGGTTTCGCGCCGTGGTCGAGGCGCCCTACCGTGACCCGATGACCACCCAGATGATCATCCTCAACGGCGGTTCCAGCGCCGGCAAGTCCGGCATCGTCCGGTGCCTGCAAGCCGAACTCCCCGACCAGTGGCTCGCCTTCGGCGTCGACTCCCTCATCGACGCCATGCCCGCGAGGATGCAGACCTCGGACGGCGGCATCGAGATCTCCGCCGACGGCGCGGTCGCGACAGGAGCCGACTTCCGCGCCCTGGAACAGGCCTGGGCGAAGGGCATCGTGGCCATGGCCCGCGCCGGCGCCCGCATCATCGTCGACGACGTCTTCCTCGGCGGAGCCACCGCCCAGCAGCGCTGGCAGAAGCTCCTCGACGACCAGGACGACCCGCTGGGCGTCCTCTGGGTCGGCGTCCGCTGCGACCGAGCCGTGGCCGCCGCCCGCGAGATCGCCCGCGGCGACCGCGTCCGGGGCATGGCCGCCGCCCAGGCGGACCTGGTCCACCGGGGCGTCCACTACGACCTGGAGGTCGACACCACCCACACCGAGTCCCTGACCTGCGCCCGCACGATCGCGGCCCACCTCGGCTGACCCCTCCGACGAACCCTTGAGGGCCGCCCCGGCCACCCCGGAACGACCCTCACGGTCACGCACACCTCAAGGCCGCACGGCCCCCGTCGCGTCCCCTCAGACCCCGCTGGGGCTGGACGCGTCCTTGCCCTGGGCCGGTACCGGGGCCATGGCCCCGGCGCCGCCCTTGCCGTCGCCGTCGCCGTCCGAGTTGATCGTCTCGATGATCGCGAGCCGCTCGGGGGTGTCCTCGGGCTTGATGAAGCCGATGACGATGTACAGCACCAGCGACACGGCCAGCGGGATGGACACCTGGAACTGCAGGGGCACGCCGCCGTCGAGGTTCCAGTGGATGGGGTAGTTCACCAGCCAGAAGGCGAACAGTCCGCACGCCCAGCTGGTGAGCGCCGCCGTCGGACCGGAGCGGCGGAACGGCCGCAGCAGACCGAGCATCATCGGGATGGCCATCGGTCCCATCAGCCCCGCCACCCACTTGATGACGACGGTGATGATGTCCTTGAAGGCGGGCGAGTTGACCTGGGTCGCCGCCGCCATGGACAGGCCGAGGAAGACGACGGTCGTGATCCGGGCGACCCGCAGCCCCTGCCCCTCGCTCCAGCTGCGCGCCCGTCGCCAGATCACCGGCGCGCAGTCCCGCGTGAAGACGGCCGCGATGGCGTTCGCGTCGGAGGAGCACATGGCCATGGTGTGGGAGAAGAAGCCGACGATGACGAGGCCCAACAGCCCGTGCGGCAGCAGCTGTTCGGTCATCAGGGCGTACGAGTCGGAGCCGTCGCCCTTCTCCGACGTCACCAGCAGCGGCGACATCCACATCGGGAAGAACAGCACCAGCGGCCAGACCAGCCACAGGGCGGCCGACAGCCGCGCGGAGCGCTCGGCCTCGTACGGGGTCGCCGTGGCCATGTAGCGCTGGGCCTGGTTGAGCATGCCGCCGTTGTACTCGAAGAGCTTGATGAACAGGAAGGCGAGCAGGAAGATCGTGCCGTAGGGGCCCACCAGCGGCTCGGCGTGGCCGTCCAGCTTCGGGTGGTCCCATACGCCGAAGAAGCCGCCGTAGTCGCCCAGTTTGCCCACCACGGCGATGAACATGGCGATACCGGCGAGCAGCTGGATGACGAACTGGCCCAACTCGGTGAGCGCGTCCGCCCAGAGGCCGCCGATCGTGCAGTAGACGGCCGTGATCGTGCCGGTGATCAGGATGCCCTGATTCAAGGACACGCCCGTGAAGACCGACAGCAGGGTCGCGATCGCGGCCCACTTGGCGCCGACGTCCACGATCTTCAGCAGCATGCCGGACCAGGCCAACGCCTGCTGGGTGCCCAGGTTGTAACGGCTCTTCAGATATTCGAGCGGGGAGGCGACATGCAGCCGTGAGCGCAGCCGGTTGATGCGCGGCGCGAACAGCTTGGAGCCGATGGCGATGCCGAGGGCGATCGGGAACGACCAGGTCACGAAGGAGGTGACGCCGTAGGTGTAGGCGATGCCGGCGTAGCCGGTGAACATCACCGCGCTGTAGCCCGACATGTGGTGCGAGATGCCGGAGAGCCACCAGGGCATTTTGCCGCCGGCGGTGAAGAAGTCGCTGACGTTGTCCACGCGCTTGTGCGACCAGACGCCGATCGCGACCATCACACCGAAGTAGCCGATGAGCACGGCCCAGTCGAGACTATTCATGGGCCCCCTTCCAGGGTCCGCCGCCAGGTTCAGACTTGGGTCAGGCATGTGAACTCTGGGTTCGGTGGCATGCCCACGGCAAGGAAGTGGAAGGTCAAGAGGGAGTAAAGAAGTTCCGGGCGATGACTTGGGTTTATGTATATGAACCTCCGGTGGCCGAAAAGGATCACTCTCGCCGCCGGGTGAGGCGGCGGCCTCGGAGGGGTCGGCGTACCGCTCAGCGCATCAGCTCACCCGCGTTGACGAGCAGCGACTGGCCCGTGATCGCCCGTGCGCGGTCGGACGCCAGGAAGACCGCCGCGTCCGCCACGTCCCCGTCCGTGGCCAGCTCCGGCAGCGCCACCCGCTCGGTCAGCCGGGCCAGCACCTCCGCCTCCGGCACCCCCTCACCGTGCGCCGCGTACCGTACGTACGCCTCGACGGGCGGCCCCCACATCCACCCCGGCAGCACGGTGTTGACCCGGATCCGGTGCGGCCCCAACTCCCGGGCCAGTGAGTACATCGCACTGGTCAGCGCCCCCTTGGACGCCGCGTACGCGGCCTGCCGCACCTGTGAGGGCGCGGCCACCGCCGACTGCGTGCCGATGAAGACGACCGAGCCGCCGCCCGCCGCCTTCAGGCCGGGCAGACAGGCCCGCGTCATCCGCAGGGTCCCCAGCAGGTTCACGTCGAGGACCGCCTGCCAGGTGGCGAAGTCGGCGTCCTCCAGGCCCCCGAAGTAGCCGTCCCAGGCCGCCACGTGCACCACCGCGTGCACACCCCCGAACCGCTCCCGCGCCAGCGCCGCGAGCGCCGTGCACTGCGCCTCGTCGGTGATGTCGGTCGCCCGGTACGCCGTGTGCGCGCCGTCCGGGTCCACGTCCGCCGCGGCCTTGGCGAGATTCGCCTCCGTGCGCGCCCCCAGGACGGCGTTCCCGCCGTCCCGTACGACCGCCGCGGCGACCCGGCGGCCCAGCCCGGGCCCGACTCCCGAGACGACGACGGTCCTTCCCGCGAGCAGTGACATCGGAGACCTCCCGGCTCTGGCACATTATCTGACGGAGCGTCAGAGTATGGGCGACCGCAGGTGGACGGAAGGGACAGCACATGAGCGAGGACACCCGCAGCGCCACATACGCCGAACTGGCCGCCGTCGGCCCCTACGGCGTCCGCCCCGGCCACGCCCTGATCACGATGGTCGAGCCGCTCCCGGGCCACGAGTACGCGTACAACCGCTGGTACGAGGACGACCACTACTACGCGGGCGCGATGGCCATGCCCTGGATGTTCGCCGGACGCCGCTGGGTCGCCACCCGCGACCTCCAACTCCTGCGCACCCCCGAGAAGTCGGCGATCGCCCAGCCGGTCACCGCCGGCTGCTACCTCTCCACGTACTGGATCACCGACGGCCGCTACGACGACCACATGCGCTGGACCGTCGCCATCAACAAACGGCTGAATCGCGACGCACGCGTCTATCAGGACCGTACGCACGTCTTCACGGCGTTCCAGGACCACGAGGCGACTGTCTACCGCGACGGGGCCGCCGGTCCGCGTGACGTCCACGCCCTCGACCACCCGTACGCGGGCCTCGTGCTCCAGGTCGTCGACGCCGAAGGACCCGAGGAGCGGGCGGAGTTGCTGGAGTGGCTGCGGTCCCGCCATCTCCCGAAGCGGCTCGCCGGTTCACCGGCCGCGATGGTCACGGTCTTCCGGCCCACCCCGCTGCCGCTCGACCGGATGTCGTACGTCAAGCAGGTCGAGGGAGTCGACACCCGCCTCACCCTCCTCTGGTTCCTGGAGGCCGATCCACGTGACTGCTGGGAGGCGTCCTTCGGCGGGCTGGGGGAGGCGGTCGCCGAAGGCGGGCTGGGGAGGCTGGAGTTGCTGGCCCCGTTCGTCCCCACGGTGCCGGGGACGGACCGGTACGTGGACCGGCTGCGCTAGACGAACCCAGGGCCGCGTCCGGGCAAAGGCGAGAGCCCCCGGCCGCGTCAGGGCAAAGGCCGAGCCCCCTCGGCCAGGACGGCGGGCCGGTCGAGAGGGCTCTTTCGGTGGTGCTTCTGGAGTTGTCGTTCAGGCGCTCGCTCGAGGGCCGGAACCGTAGCTCAGGCCTTGACCGAGGAGACGAAGGTGTTCCACGCGTCGGCGGGGAACGCCAGGGTGGGACCGTCGGTGACCTTGGAGTCCCGGACTGCCATGGCCGACAGGACGGGGGACTTGATCTCGACGCACGCGCCGTTTCCCTGGGAGTAGGAGGACTTGACCCACCTGTCCGTGGCGCCTTGCTGAATTGCCATTTCTGCTCCGGTGCTGGTTCGTCGCTGAGTTGCTGTCGCCGCGCCGCGGGTCCCCTACGGAACCCGCGGTTCGGTTTGCGCCAAGACTGGTGACCTCCTGGCGTGATCGACGCTACTCGTCAGCATCGGCAGACGAAGCGACTATTCACTCGTGCGGGTGGCATATTCAATTTTGGTCTTCCATTGAACCGTGTGGAGGGTGTATCTTCCGGCGCTTCCTCGTGCAGGAGTTTCCACTGTCACGGAGTTCACGGCAGTACATGGGAGTCCACGGGAGTTCACGGTCCGCGAGATCAGCGCGCGTATTCCTTCGCGACGGTCTCGATGAACTGCCGCGACTGCTCCACGTTCAGCGCCTGCGCCCGGAGGTGCTCGTACATCACGGTGTACTTCTGCACGTCGTGCGGCTTCTCCAGGTAGAGGTCGCTGGTCACGCCTTCGATGTACACCACGCTCGAATCCGCCGCGTCGACGAACTCCAGGATGGCGTACTGGCCGTTGATGCCCGGATGGGCCCCGACCTCGAACGGCAGGACCTGCACCGTGACATGGGGCACCTCGGACAACTCGATGAGATGCTCCAACTGTTCGCGCATCACCGACTTGGATCCCACCACCCGGCGCAGTGCCGCCTCGTCCAGCACCGTCCACAGCCGCAGGGGGTTGGTGTCGGTGGTGACCCGGTCCTGGCGCCGTATGCGCACTTCCACGCGCTTGTCGATCTCGGTCGCCGACGTCTCGGGCAGCGCGCCCCTGATGATGGCCTCGGCGTACGGGCGGCTCTGCAGCAGCCCGGGGACGACCTGGGGATCATAGACGCGCAACGACTCCGCGTCGGTCTCCAGCCCGATGTAGACGCTGTACGGTACGTCCCCGAACGCGTGCCACCAGCCCTGCTGGCGGGAGTCCTTGGCCATCTGCATCAGGGAGTCGACCACTCGCTGGTCCTCGACCTCGTAGACCCCGCAGAGGTCGCGGACGTCGCGCTGACTGATGGAGCGGCGGCCGTTCTCCAGCCGGCTGATCTTCGACTGGGAGACCAGTAGTCGCTCGGCGACCTCTTCGGCGGTCATGCCCTTGAGCTCGCGGAGCCGACGCAGCTCCTGGCCCAACCGGCGTCGCCTGACGGTGGGATTGACATTGGACGCCACGGGACGTGCACCTCCGGCTACGTGCCTCTACTTCGCGTATCTGCTGCTGAGCAGATTGCCACCAAGGTGCTGAGTACCGCTGGAAAACAGCGGATATGCGCTGTGCACGAGCCGTTTGCGCCGGTGTTTTCCCGCCGTGGAGGGATCTCCACCGGATATCCGCCGGAACAGCTGAAGTCGGGCGCTCGTCGGGCGCTCGCCGAGCGCTCGTCGGGGCTGCGGGCGTGCGACGGAGGCGCGCCGGTACGACGTGGGACCGGGCGCGGACATGCGGTCGCGCGGGGCGTGTGCGGCCGTATGTACGGTCGCACACGCCCCGCGCGAACCAGCGGCTCCCGAACGGGTCCTGGTGTCCCTACGAGCGGTCCGGTGCCGGCGATGCAAGTGGTCCGGATAGTGCGGGTGGTGCGGGTGGTGCTGGTGATGCGGTGGTGCGTCGTGCGCGGGGCACGTCGTGCGCGCGGCACGTGGTGCGGTGGGATCGGGACCCGCGGCTCTGGGGTCCGACGCCCACACGCACCTCGATGCCTTCAGCGCGTGCCTCGTGTGGTTCCTCGTGTGGTTCCTCGTGTGTTTCTCAGTGCGCCACCACGCGGGCCATCGAGCCACGGCGTGGCTGCAGCGGAACGCCGCGCGCGGGCTCCGGTGCGGGCGGCCTGGCGCCGGGGGCGGCCTGACGGCCGGTCGGTGCCGGGCTGCGGCGTGGCTGTGCGGCCACGCCGTTCTGCACGTCCATGACGGCGTGGGCCACCAGGCCACCCATGGGGTCGTGCCGGATCAGGTCCCGCAGCCGGGAGCGGGACGAGCGTCCCTCGTTCCCCGGATACAGGTGCTTGCCGAGGCCGACCGCGTGCGCCAGGGCGGCGAGCGCCGCGGTCCGCGGGTCCGGCGGTACGCCGGTGCGGATCGCGGAATCCAGCCGGGCTCGGATCTCCCGGCTGATCTCGGTCTGACTCGCCTGGTAGCGAGTCGTCGGCAGCACTCCGCACATCTGGCCCGCCACGGCATGCACCATGCCGCACCGCTCCAGATGCGAGAGGTAGGTCTGGCGGAGCCCGAGACGCGGCCCGCCTATCCAGTGGACCGCCCGTACGGGAGCGCCACGCCTTCGCAGCAACTCCAACGCGCAGTCCAGTGTCGGATCTCCAGTCGGCCGTGGGGACACCACGGCGATACGATCCCCGTCCGGGGCTATCCGTCCGGCCAGCGCCAGCTCCACTAGCTGCGCTCCGGCCAGACCGAGGTCGAGCGACTGCGGCTGTGCGGTGGTACCCGTGGCCGGGTCCAGCGCCAGCAGTAGAAGCTCTTCCGGAATACTTCTGCGGCTCCTGCCCATCCATGCCTCCCCGCGTGGATGAATGACAGGGTGACCCCTCTCACATTGGTCTGTCGAGAGTGCGTGACCGGAATGTAGTGGAACCGATAGGTATGTCGTTCTCGTCTACCGCAGGGGTTAAGCCCGCACACAGGACACTGGTACATGGTTCGGACAGCGGCGCGGCGCGGTCGTGCGCCGGTGACTAGTGTCCGGGCGGCGGGTCTTTCACGGATTCGCGGATTCACGGGTAGACGGTTCACGGTTCGGTTGGGCGCGCGCTCCTAGGACGGGCGGCGCGCGGGAGGAGGCATCGGTGGCGGGCACGTCCCCCGACAGGTCGAAGCGGTACGAGTCGTCGACGGAGTCGACGTCGGGGAATGAGCCAGCGGTTCCGGACTCCGGGGGCTCGGTCCCCGGACAGTCCTCCGGCCCCACCCCGGACCCTCGCCTCGCGATGTCCCGACCCTCCGCACCGAAGCCCGACCAGGCGACGGCGGTCTTCTCCCGCCGGGCCCTGCTGGAGGCGACGGAGACGGAAGGCCCGAAGCGGAACGATGCGCCTCCGTCCGCGGACGCGGATGCGACGGCTCCGGAGCCACCGAAAACCGCCGGGACCCCGAGGAACGATCCGAACCCCGAGGACGCGCCCGGTGCTGGTGCGGCGGCCGGGGACCTGAACGGGGCCCAGCGGACCGCGGACTCGGACGACGCCGACAGCCGGGCGGAGGACGGCGGCCCGGCGGACGGCAGCCGGGCGGACGACGGCAGCCCGGACGACGCCGGCAGCCCGGTGGGGGACGGCAGCCCGGTGGAGGACGGCGCGACGCGGGAGCGGACCGACGAGCTGGAACCGACCACCGCCGCCACCACCACCGACGCCGACAGGGAACCGACGCCGGGCGACAGGCCCGAGGACGACGACGCTCACCCACGCGATGGGGATGCCGCCGCGGCCGCCGACGGAGGGGAAGCCGGGAGCGGCTCGGGGGCTGGCGCGGGGAAGAACACACACGCCGGGACCGACGCCGCAGCCGACGGCGAAGAGGCCGAGGACGACGCGAGCCCTGCTGATCCCGCCCGGGCGGCCGAGACGGAGGAGAACGCGGCCCCTGTCACCGGCACTGGCACCGGCACCGGCGCTGCCGAAGCCGGACGGGAGACCGTCGACGGCGGGGAAGCGACTGTCGGCGACGTACGGCAGACGCCTGACGCCGACCGGGAAGCCCCCGACAACGCACGGAAGACCACCGGAGGCGTACAGCAGGCCCCCGACGACGAACCGGAGTCCAACGACACGCCCGAGGCCCCTGGTGCCGCAACGGCGGCCTCTGACGAGGCCCGCAGCCCCGCCGAGGCCGCCGATGGCGCGGGGGCAGCTGCTGACGCTCCGCGCGGTCTCGCTGACGACGAGCCGACGGCTGCCGGCGACGTACGTGAGCCCGCTGGCGGCGCGGGGAAGGGCGCTGACAAGGCGGGCGATCCCGCCGACGACGAGCCGGGAGCCGCCGACGACGTACGCGAAGCCGCCGGTGCCGCAGGCGCGGCCGCCGACGACGCACGCGGCCTCCCCGACGACGAGCCGGGAGCGGCCGACGAGGTACGCGAAGCGGCCGTCGACGTACCCGCAGCGGCCGACGGCCCACGCGAAGCCGGCGGCGCTGACGAGTCGCGCGGCCTCCCCAACGACGAGTCGCGCGGCCTCCCCGACGACGACGCACGCGACCTCCCCGACGACGAGCCGGTAGCCGCCGGCGGTGAAGTAGCCCCGCAAGGGCCACCCGCAGGTGACGACGAAAGTCGCACGGGTGGTGCGGGTGGGGGATCGGGGGGCGATGGCGGAGCCGAGGCGGCGGTGGACCAGCCGACCGCGATCTTCCGAGCCCCCCGGCTGCCCGCGGTCGACCAGCCCACCACCATGCTCAAGCTGGGCGACGCCGCCCCACGCGACGCCGAGCCCGCCAAGGCCGACGCCGCCCCCAAGGACGCCGAGCCCGCGAAGGCCGACGCCCCCTCCGACCGCGCCGCCGTGTCCACCGACGCCGCCGGCGACAGGCGCGCCGACGACGGCAAGGGCGCCGACAGGACCAAGGGCACCCAAGGCGGCGTCGACGAACCCGCACCCCCCGCCGAACGCACCAGCAAATTCGTAGCCCTGAAGCCGCTGGACGAGACCACGGCGCTGAGGCCCCCGGCGGCGCCCAACACCGCACCCCCCGCCCCGGCGGAGGCGACCCGTGCCCTCCCCCAGGTGGGCCCGGAGCGGACGACACAGCAGCCGTTGCCCCCGAAGCCCCCGCTGGACCTCCTCGCGGAGCTGACGAACACACCCCCGCCGCGCCAGACCCCGGTGCGGACGTTCATCCGCCGGGTCAAGATCTGGACCCCGCTGCTGATCCTGCTGGTGATCGTGTTTGCGGTCGTACAGGCCGTACGCCCGCTCCCCACCCCCACCCTCGCCCTCACCGCAGACGCGTCGTATGCCTTCGAGGGCGACAAGGTCTCCCTGCCGTGGCCCGCCGAGGGCCAGGGCTGGATGGACGTCAACGGCATCGGCACGATCGACAGCTTCGGCGAGCAGAAGCCCGTAGCCATCGGCTCCGTCGCCAAGGCGATGACCGCGTACGTCATCCTCAAGGACCACCCGATGAAGGCCGGTTCGAAGGGCGCCATGATCCCCGTAGACGCGAAGGCGGAAACGGAGGGCGGCTACGACAAGGACGGCGAGTCCACGCTCAACACCGTCAAGGAGGGCGACGAGCTCTCCCAGTACGACGCGATCGCGGCCATCATGATTCCGTCCGCGAACAACATCGCCCGACTGCTCGCCCGTTGGGACAGCAAGGGTTCCGAGGAGGGGTTCGTCAAGAAGATGAACGCCGCCGCCAAGGACCTCGGCATGAAGAACACGACGTACACCGACCCGTCCGGGCTGAAGGAGACGACCGTCTCCACCGCCGAGGACCAGGTCAAGCTCGGCAACGAGCTGGTGAAGATGAAGGCCCTGACGGACATCACCAGGCTCCCCGAGTGGAAGGACCCCTCCGGTCTGAAGCACCGGAACTACAACACCCTCGTCCCCTACGACAACGCCATCGGCATCAAGACCGGCTCCACCACGGCCGCCGGCGGCAACCTGCTCTTCGCGGCCACGAAGGAGGTCGGCGGTGAGACGGCGATCGTCGTCGGCGCGATCCTCGGCCAGCACACCCCGCCGATCATCGACACCGTCAACGCGGTCAGCAAGACGGCCATGGTCGCCGCCCAGGACGCGGTGACCTCCGACACGATCCTGAAGAAGGGCGACGTGGTCGGGTACGTCGACGACGGGTTCGGTGGCCGGACCCCGGTCGTGGCCACGAAGAACGTCGCGGCGGTCGGCTGGGCGGGCAAGACCGTCAAGCTGGAACTCGACGCGAGCGCGACCATCCCGAACGAGGCGAAGTCGGGCACGGAGGTCGGCACCCTGATCGTCGGCGACGGCGCCGGCGAGGGCGTCGAGGTCCCCGTGGCCCTCCAGAAGCCCCTCGCCGAGCCCGACTTCCTCACCAGGCTGACCCGCGTGAGCTGACCCACCCGATCCGCCCGGTCGGCCGCCACGCCGGCCGCCCGCCGCCCGTCGCATCGGCAAACCCCGAGGCGCCCCTCCCGTCATACAGACGGAAAGGGGCGCCTCCGCGCGAGAGCAACCGGAAACCCCACCTGCCGAATCCTCGGCCTCCCGAATCCTCGGCCCCCGAACCCTCGCCCCCACTCCTCCCCGTCGCCGCCCCCTACTCCTCCCCGCCCCCCAACCCCGCCTTCTCGTCGGCCTCCTTCTCGCACTCCAGGGTCGTCGTCCGGGACGGGCCGCCGTACTGGGAGCTGATGCGGACGTCGCCCGGCTCGTGGACCGTGAGGCGGGTGAACTCGGTGAGGTCGCCGTCGGACTCGCGGTCGGCGGTGAGGCAGCCGTTGTCGGCCCAGAGCCAGGGCGAGTAGGCGACGCGGACGGTGATCTCGCCGGCCCGCGGCATGTGGACCACGAGATTGGCCCCGTCGGCGCTGACGACCGTGGCCGGCCGGTCGACCAGCGGTGTCGCGTTCTTCACCCGGTAGATCTTCCAGTTCGCGTCCTGCCAGACCGGCTCCAGATAGTCCGGCCCGCTGCTCACCAGCGCGTGTTCGAGCTCGGCGGGCCCGTCCGGCTCGCCGTTGACGAGGACGACGAAGCCGACGGCCCACTGCGAGAGCCACGCCTTGTACGCCTCCGGAGTGAACGCCCCCTCGGGCACCTCGGTCCCGCCGTGCCCCTCGTAGAAGAGCCGCCCGCGCTCGACGTCGGCCTGCCGGTTCCACCCGCGCGCCATGTTGATGTACGGCGCGAGGATGGCGGCCTCCCGGTGGTCGCGGGCCGGTACCACCTCGACGCGGGTCTTCCAGGCGCCCAGCCGCTTCAGCTCCTTCACCACACCGTCGGTCTTCACGGCCCACTCGGGCACCTTGGTGTTGGTGACGATGTCGGCGGTCGTCTTGCCGGTCAGCCAGGTCACGGACAGCACCAGGGCCACCGCGCCGGCCACCGTCCGCCGCCGGGGCGTGAACCAGGACAGGGGGAGGCGGTCGTCGGCCGTGCGCGACTCGCCCCGGTACAGACAGATCGCCAGGGCCGCCGCGGGGCCCGCCAGTTCCAGGAGGCGTTCGACGTTGGTGCCGATGGGGGTGGGGATCAGGTAGCAGAGGACCACGCCGAGCGCGTAGATCGCGGCGCTCAGGCGGAGCACCCGCCAGGCGCTCGGCGCGACCAGCACCACCACCGCGCACAGCACGACCGGCGGCCATATCCGGCTGAAGGCCATGGGCTGCTCGCCCTCGAAGGGGAACAGCAGCGTGGTCACGGCGACGACGGTCACCGGCGGCGCGAGCAGCGCCGCCGCCCGGCCCCACTCACGGCACAGCAGATACGCGGCACCGACCACGAGGAGGAACAGCCCGGAGACGGGGCTCCCCAACGTGGACAGCGTCGCGCACACCGCCGCCACCGCGATGTGCCGCCCGGTACGCCCGCTCACCACCGCCAGCAGGGCGCCCATCGCGAAGGTCGTGCCCAGCATGAACGTGGAGCGGCCGGACACCACCTGACACCACAGCGAGAACGTCGCCGCCAGCGCGACAGGAACCGGCGCACGTACGCCCGTTCGGGTGACGACCTCGCCGGCCAGCCAGGACGCGGAGAGCCCCGACAGCAGCGTCACCGGGACGACGCCGAACGCCGCCATCAGATACGGCGAGAGCACGCTGTAGTTCGCCGCGTGCAGCCCCCCGTACCAGAACAGGTTGACCGCGGAGTCCGGGTACGTCTTCGCGAACT
This sequence comes from Streptomyces sp. SP18BB07, assembly GCF_036322545.1. Classification (NCBI taxonomy): domain Bacteria; kingdom Bacillati; phylum Actinomycetota; class Actinomycetes; order Kitasatosporales; family Streptomycetaceae; genus Streptomyces; species Streptomyces sp. SP18BB07. The sequence goes on along the minus strand of NZ_JAQYWT010000357.1, from coordinate 15,497 downwards.
CCGCCCACGCCACCTGGGCCGCCAGATCGCCGCCGCCGGTCGCGAAGACGGCCCACCACACGACGTACAGCGGCAGGGCGCACAGGGCGGCCGTGAGGGGCACCCGATGGCGTTCCCGCCACGGCTCGCGCGACGGCGACGGCGACGGCCCGTCGGCACGCGAGACGGGTCGTCGTGGTGTCAGCTCGGCAAAGGCCACTGCGGCTCGTCCGTTCCGTTCGTCTCGTGCGGGCGGGTGTTGTCCGTTTGTTGGTGTAGACGCTAATCACCCGCTGACAGTTGGCCGACAGGAGCTGCCCGATCCGGTGCGGCCGTAGGGAAACCCCTCGGCCGCACCGCTACCGCACGGCTACTGAACGGCTACTGCACGGCTCAGGATGCGACCGGGAACGCCACGTCGCACACCGGGTCCTCGGGGCCCGCCGCCTCCCAGTCCGCGAAGTAGATCTCGCGGCACGGGCCGGTGACCCGCAGCCCCCGCGCGGCGATCCACCGCTCGACCGCCTCGAACGCCGCGAGGATCTGCGGATGGGCCACCTGGGCCTTGCTGATCCGGGTGTAGACGAGCCGCGTCGCGGGCTCCACACGCACCCGGGTCTCCCAGGCCCGCCCGTGTTCGGCGGCCCAGGCCCGCGCGGCACCCTCGTCGGCCACCGGCACGCACGACTCCGCGGGTCCGTCGCTCTCCATCGACACCTCGGAGTGGTAGACGACGAACGGCGCCCCGGCGACTCCGCCACAGGCCGCCGCGCCCTCCTCCAGCCGTCCGAGTGACGCCCCGATCCACGCGGGCAGCTCGTCCGCGAGGGTGTGCCGTGACTGGGTCAGCAGCACCTGGGGGCCGGTGTCGACCGTTGCGACCGTGAACGTCCCGTACGTCTCTTCCATGCCTGACTCCGTTCCCGACAACCGTCCACGGAGGTAGGCGACCAGGGTCCGCTGGGACGCGAACCGCTCCTCGGCCCCGGTCCAGTACGCGGCCAACCGCTCGGCCGCCCGGGTGCCGTCGCGCTCGACGAGGTCCACGATCTCGGCGATCCGCGCGAGTGGCATGTCGAGCTGCCGCAGCAGGGCCACCAGCCGGGCACGTTCGACCTGGTCGGCCCGGTAGTACCGGTAGCCGTTCACCTCGTCGACGTACGCCGGAGGGAGCAGCCCCAGCCGGTCGTACAGCCGCAGTGCCTTCGCCGACAGCCGTGCGCGGGCGGCGAAGGCACCGATGGTGAGCAGATCGTCCATGTCCCCTGGGTCCACTGGGTCATCCTCCGTCACCGGGCGCCCTCCGCCCGGCGAGAGGGACGGTGCCCCTTGCCCCAGGGGAAAGGTCAACGGCGGCCCTGCGGGCGTCAGCCGACGACCTTCTCCACGACGGCTTCGGGGCGTCAGCCGATGGCCTTCTCCACGGCGGCGACCAGCTCCGCCGACTCGGGCTCGGTCTGCGGCGAGAAGCGCGCGACGACCGAGCCGTCGCGGCCGATCAGGAACTTCTCGAAGTTCCAGCGGATGTCGCCGCTGTGGCCCTCGGCGTCCGCGTGGCCCACGAGCCGCTCGTACAGGGCGTGCCTGCCCTCTCCGTTGACCTCGACCTTCTCGGTCAGCGGGAAGGTGACGCCGTACGTCGCCGAGCAGAACTCCGCGATCTCCTCGGCGGAGCCGGGCTCCTGCCCGAGGAACTGGTTGCACGGCACGCCCAGCACGGTGAAGCCCTGCGCGGCGTAGCGGGCCTGGAGCGCTTCGAGGCCCGTGTACTGGGGGGTGAGGCCGCACTTGGAGGCCACGTTCACGACGAGGACGGCCTGACCGGCGTACTGGGCGAGGTCCGCGGGGCCGCCCTTGAGGGCGTCGATCTGCACGTCCAGGACGGAGGGGGTGGCGTTGTCAGTAGTCATAAACGGATGTTATCTCCGGTACCGCACGCCCCCTCCGCTCGGGTTCACGCCCCCCGACCGGCCTGGAGCAGCACCTCTCCGGCCGCCGTCCGCGCGTACAGCACCGAACGCCCGGCCCGCCCGCGCCGCACGAGACCGGCGTCCAGCAACACCTTCAGATGACGACCGACGGAACCGAGCCCCTGCCCGGTCAGGGCACACAGCTGGGTGGTGCTCATGGGCGACTCAAGAAGCCCAAGAACCCGAGCCCGAGCCTCACCGAGGAGGGGCCCGAGGGCAGCGGGGACGGCGGGGACGGCGGGAACGGCGGGGACGGCGGGAACGGCGGGGACGGTAGGGATGGAGGGGACGGCGGCGACGGCACTGACGACGGGGATGACGGAATCGACCCCGCCGCCCCTGCGAACCCCGCTGGCCCTGTGAACCCCGCTGCCCCTGCGAACCCCGTCGCCCCTGCGAACCCCGTCGCCGCCGTGGACGACGTCGGTCACGCGGGTGGGGGCGGTCGGGGTGGCGAGGGTGCCTGAGCAGGGGTAGACGACGGCGTACCGTTCGCGCTCCTCCCACGCCACCCACCCCGTGCGCTGGGGCGTGACCGGCACGAAGACCAGCCGCGCCCCGGAGATCTCCCGCGGCGGGTACTCGTGGAGATTGATCTGGAGCCGGTTCTCGCCGAGCCACCGCATCCCCGGCCGCATCGCGTCCAGCACCGCCGCCCAGCCGCCCTGCCCCAACCGCGCGGTCCTGGCGAGCACATCGGCCTCCAGCACGCGCCGCCGCCGCTCCCAGTACGGCCGTACGGTCTCCTCCCACACGTGGGTCAGGAGGTCGGCCGCGCGGCCGGGCAGGTCGTCCCGGTGCAGGGCGGCGGGCAGGGGACCGCGCAGGGAGAGGGTGAGGTGGGCGCGGGCGGCGGCCGGGTCGGCGCCCCGGACCCGGGCGATCTCGGCGGCGAAGGTCTCGCCCTCGCGCGGCGCGGGCGTGAGGAAGTCGGCGATCCACTCCTGGCCGAGCCCGGCGCGGATCAGCAGGGCGGTGAGCGGGTCACCGGCCAACGCGGCCCGATACGCCGGAAGATGGGCCCGCAGCCAAGCCTGCTCCCCGGGGTGCGTGCCCGTCCCGGCGTGCAGCACCTTCAGGCTCGCGAACGTCTCCGCGAGCGGCGAGACGACGAACCGGCTACCGGCGAGGGTATCGGCGTTGACCTGCCACCAGCCCATGGAACCCCCTCCGAAACGCGACGCGAGCCCGCCCGAGCTTTCGCGTGTGCGCGAAACATTACGGCTGACGAGCGACGCCCTCCAGGGTCATCTCCATGCGCGGCAACCGATCCAGCCACCGGCCCACCGACCCACCCGCCAACCCACCCATCAACCGTCCCACCGCCCCCTCCACCTACCAATCCCTCTTCCGCACAAGGGAGTTCACCCCTCTCTTCGTCTCCTCCGCCCTCCAGGTCGCGGCCTTCACGATCGGCGGCCTGGCCCTCGGCACCGCCGTCTACGCGGAGACCGGCTCCCCCCTCCTGTCCGCCCTCAGCATGTTCGGCCCCTCCCTCGCCCAGGTGATCGGCGCGACGACCCTGCTCTCGGCGGCGGACCGCCTGCCACCGAGGGCGACGCTGACGGGCCTGGCCGTACTCTTCGCGGTGAGCACGGCGGTGCTGTCCCTCCCCGCCCTGCCCCTGTGGGCGGTCTTCGCGGTGATCGCGGCCCAGGGCCTGGTCGCCTCCCTCGGCGGAGGAGTCCGCTGGGGCCTGCTGAACGAGATCCTCCCCGGCGACGGCTATCCGCTGGGCCGCTCGCTGTTCAACATGCTGCACGGCCTGACGCAGATCGCGGGCTACGCGATCGGAGGCGCCCTGGTGGCCCTCCTCTCCCCGGCAGTCACCCTGCTGGTGTCGGCGGCCCTCTACGCGGCGGCGGCCCTGTGCAGCGCGCTCGGTCTGAGCCGCCGCGCCCCGCGTGCCGCCGGCCGCCCGTCGGTCGCCGAGACCTGGCGCACGAACGCCGTCCTGTGGTCGTCCGCCCCGCGCCGCCGCCTCTTCCTGGGGCTGTGGATCCCCAACGGCCTCGTCGTCGGCTGCGAGTCCCTGTTCGTCGCGTACGCCCCCGACCGCGCGGGTCTCCTCTTCGCCTGCGCGGCGCTCGGCATGCTGGTCGGTGACGTGACGGTCGGCCGCCTGCTCCCGCCCCGGGTGCGCGACCGCCTGGCCACGCCGCTCCTGCTGCTCCTGGCGACCCCGTACCTGCTGTTCGCCCTCCACCCGCCCACCCCCGTCGCGGCGGCCTGCGCCACCCTCGCCTCGGTCGGCTTCGGCGCGAGCCTGGTCCAACAGCGCCACCTCCTCACCCTGACCCCACCCCAACTCACCGGCCACGCCCTGGGTTTGCACTCGGCGGGCATGATCACCTGGCAGGGCCTGAGCGCGACCCTGGCAGGCACCCTGGCCCAACTGACCTCACCGGCCACCGCGATGACGGCGATGGCGGCCGCATCGGCAGCGGTGACGCTGAGCTTGCGGGCAGCGGGACGACACGAGCGAACAGGCCACCCCGCACCGGCGTCCGCGCCCTGACGGCCTGTCGGTCCCCTACGTCAGCAGCCGCTCAGCGCGTCGGCCGTCCCGGCCCCCGCCACGCTCACCTGCCCTTCAGCGGAGGTGTGCGTCGAAGAAGGCCACGGTGTGGCGCATGGACGTGGGCCACTGGGGGGCGAAGGTGTGGCCCTCGCCGGGGTACTTGATCAGGCGGACGTCCTTGCCGGCCGCCTCGAACTCGGCCGTGGTCCGTTCCGACCAGGCGAGGGGGCAGGTCGCGTCGGCGGTGCCGTGGTGGATGAGGAGCGGCTCGGTGACGCGGTCCACGTAGGTGAGGGGCGAGACCTCCCGCCAGAAGGTCGGGTTCGAGGCGGGGGTGCCGTGCGCCGCCTCGATCTCCGCGACGACCGGGTCACCGTCGGAGCGCTGGAAGTGGTCGATGTTCTCGGCGGGGCGGGAGCTCACCGGGGCGAAGACCACGGCAGCGTCGAACAGCCCCGGGGCCACCACCAGCGTGTTGTAGACGACCCCGCCGCCCATCGACCGCCCCAGCAGACCGATCCGGTCACCGTCGATCTCGGGGCGGCCGGAGTCGCGCAGCGCCAGGGCCGCGCCGATGACGTCCTCGGTGTAGCCGAGGCGGAGGTTCACGTCGTTGTCGGGGTCGTCGTCGGAGCCCGCGTGGTTGCGGTAGTCGGTGTGCAGGACGACAAAGCCCTCACGGGCCAGCAGATCCTGCTCCCGGGCCAGCCCACGCCCCGTGGTGTAGACGGAGGGGTCGATGTACCCGTGCGCCAGCACCAGCGCCGGGAAGGGACCCTCGCCCTCGGGGACGTTCATGATCCCCGAGATGGTCAGACCGTCGGCCTCGTACGTCACCGCGCGGCTGGTGTACGCGGCGGTACGGGCCAGTACGGCGCCCAGGCGCAGGTCGGAGCCGGTGTGCGGGCGGGCGATCAGGCCCGGGATCGAGACCGGGTTCGCGGGGGTGGGGGTGGGGGTGGGGGTGGGGGTGGGGGACGCCTCCGACGTCTCGGTACGAGGTGGAGCGGAACCCGTCGTCGAGGACCGGCCCGTGGTCGGTGGTGCCGTGGTGGGGACGGCGCCCTCGCGCTCCCCTCCGGCACAACCGGCCAGCGCCACCAGCACCGACACCAGCCCGGCGGCGACACACCCTCGGCCTCGCAACCGCATGCGCCCAGTATCCCGCGCCGAGCACGACAGGGGCGGGCCGCCGGAGGGAGATCCGGGGCCCGCCCGAGGGGGAGGCTGCTGACCGCCTCACATCCGAAGCGAGCGGGTGATCAGCTCACATCCGACGCGTCCAAGCGGTACAGCCCGCTGTAGTCGCTCACCGCCGAGCCGTTCTCCTTCACCCACTCGGCGACCTCGATGGCGGCGGTGCTGTTGCCGCCCCGGCCGCTGTCGCCGACGACGATGTAGTGGAGCTTGCCGGCCTTCACCAGCGCCTTCAGCTTGGCGAGGGTCATCGCCTCGTCGCTGCCGGACCAGCCGCCCATGGAGATCACCGGCTCGCCCGACTCCAGGATGATCGAGGAGGCCGTCTGGTCGGTGGCCACCGCCACCAGCCAGGTCGCGCCGTCCTGGTTCTCCTTCAGGTACGTGATCATCTCGGCCGAGACCTGGGAACCACCGCCCATGCCGCCCCGGCCGGAGTTGCTGGTACCGGAACCGGTGGAGCCGGAGTTGCTGGTACCGGAACCGGTGGAGCCGGAGTTGCCCGTGGCCCCCGGCGCGTTCCCGCTCGGTCGCTGGCCGTCGCCCATGCCGCCGCCCCCGCCCATGCCACCCCCGGTGCTGGGACCGGCGGTCGGATTGGTGCCGTTGGTGGAGGCCGTGGTGGCCGCCGACAGCGAGTACGCGGTGGGCCCGGCCAGCAGCGCGACGACCGCCGCGATCGACGCCAGCCCGATCAACTTGCGACGCCGCATGAACCGTCCGACGACCAGCCCGATCACGGCGACCGCACCGGCGACACCGGCCACCACCTGGGCGACCGTGTAGACCGTTCCGGAACCGGAGACCCGCTGCAGCAGCACGACCGCCCAGACCGCGCTCGCCGCGACCGCCAGCGGCAGCACCCACCCCTTCCCCCACTCTCGGCTTCGCTCGAGCGGGGGGACCCCCATCGCGACCGGCCCCTCCTTGAAGGCGCCGTACAGCATCACCCCACCCGCCCCGGCCAGCGCCGCGACACCGGGCGCCATGGCGGTGACGTAGTACGGGTGGAACGTGCCCTCCGCGAGCGCGAACGTCAGGTAGTGCAGGACGAACCAGCCGCCCCAGAGCAGCAGGGCCGCGCGCTTGGTGTCGGTACGAGGGGCCCGGCCCCGCAGCACCAGACCGCCCACCAGCGCGACGATCGCGAACGGGATCAGCCAGGAGATCTGGCCGCCCATGATCTCGTTGAACATCCGGTAGACGCTCGCCTCGCCGCCGAAGCTCGCCCCGTTGCCCTGCGACCCCGCCGACGCACTGGCGCCGAAGATCCGGCCGAAGCCGTTGTAGCCGATGACCAGGTCCCAGACCGTGTTGTCCGTCGAGCCGCCGATGTACGGCCGGGAGGAGGCAGGGATCAGATCCACGACCACCATCCACCAGGCGCTCGACACGACCAGCGCGACCGTGCCGACAGCGAGGTTGCGGACCCGGCGGCCGAGCGAGGCGTTCGCCGCCCACAGGTAGACCAGGAAGAAGACCGGCAGGACGACGTACGCCTGCATCATCTTCGTGTTGAAGGCGAAGCCGATCGCGACGCCGGACCAGACGAGGGGCATCAGACGCCCCGTGCGAACGGCCTTCATCAGCGCCGCCGCGCCCAGCAGCATCAGGAAGACGAGGATCGGGTCGGGGTTGGTGTCCCGGGTGAGGGCGACCGTGATGGGGGTCAGGGTGAGCGCGAGCGCGGCGATCGTGCCCGCGACGGCCCCGAAGTCACGCTTGACCATCCGGTACAGCAGCGCCACCGAGCCGACGCCGACCGCGACCATCGGCAGCAGCAGCTGCCAGGTGCCGTAGCCGAAGACCCGGGCCGACAGGCCCATCACCCACAGCGCGAACGGCGGTTTGTCGACGGTGATGAAGCTGCCCGCGTCCAACGCGCCGAAGAAGAACGCCTTCCAGCTCTTGGTGCCGCTGTAGACGGCCGCGTTGTAGAAGGTGTTGCCGGTGACGGAGGACAGGTTCCAGGCGTACAGCGCCGTGGCCAGGACGAGGATCGCCCACAGGGCCGGGCGCGCCCAGCGCGGGTCCTCCGGCGCACCGGTGAACAGCCGCCGGACCCGGACGGCGAGCCCGCCACGGTCCCCGGCGGCCGCAGCGGCCCCGGTCGCCCCGGCGGCGGAAGGAGTGTCGGCCCGATGCCTCGGCGGGGCGAGGGTCGCCGCGTTCTTTTCGTTCATGGCAGCGACTGTCGAGGCCGCTCCTGGGGCGAAGCTGAGCGAGCCCTGAGGGAAGAGTGAGAATCAGAGAACCCACAGCTTCCCCACAGTCACCGGACGCAGGCCGTTCCTCGCGCCCGGACTCAGCCCCTTCCCGCGCCCGGTGTCACGACTGGTACGGCTGCTGCTGTTGCGGCTGGCCGTGCGACTGGCCGCCGTGCGCGCCGGCGCTCTGCTCCTGGAGCCGCTCGGCCTGCTCGGCGCTGACCTTCTGCTCGGCGCCGCAGAAGGTGCACTGCGTCTGGTACTTCGTCGAGATCGGGATGAGCGGCACGAAGAACAGCGTGAACTTCGTGACCCGCTTCCTGAGCGTGTGCGCGGCGGGGTTCCCGCACTGTCCGCACACGAGCGTCAGTATCGCGAGCTGGTACAGGTATCCCTTGGTGCCGAAGATGATGAACATCTGATCCTTCCCGGGGGTGCCCTATCGACGCACCGCGCGTGCTGCACGCACCGTACGCACTGCCTCAAGTGTGCCTGTCCCTCACTTCTTCACGTCGCCGGTGAAGATCGCTTCCTCGGAGTCGTAGTCGGGGGAGACCTCGACCTGGAGGAACGTTTCGTCCTTGGGTAGCTCACAGGCCCACGGAACGGTGAGGGAGCGTCCGGCGAGAATACGGGTGTCGGGGAGCCCGTCGAGGCCGTCGTCGTAGATCGCCTCGCCCTCCTTGCCCTGGTCGCCGTAGGCGCAGTTCACGGTCAGCTCGTTGGCGTCGACCGTGGCGTCGGACTCGTTGGTGATCTTGATGCTGAACTTCACGTACGGCGTGCTCTCGGGCACCGCGTACTCGCTGGACACCCCGCGTTTGAACCCGGAGAGCGCGACTTCGACGTCGCTGTCGTAGATCACCTCGTCATCGAGGGCGAAGACCCCGTCGTCGTCGGTCGCGGTGTCGCTCGCGTCCTCGGAGGAACCCTCGGTCCCCTCGCCGCCGTCGCTGCCGCTGTCGTCGCCGGTGGTGTCGGCGTCCTCCGCCGCGACCGTCTTCGTGACGGTGACCGTCGGCGCGGGCGAGGCCGACCCGTCGCCGTCGTTGGTCACCACGATGCCCGTGCCGATGACACTGGCGACGACGGCGACGGCACAGCCGACGATGATCAGGTTCGTCCGGTTCGCGCCCGGCGGCTTCGGCGGCTGCGGCGGCATCGGCGGCCCGAAGCCCGGCATGGGCGGTGGCGTGATGTCGTGGCTCATGGTCCCCCCACGCTGGTGCAGTTGAAGGGTGAATCATCCCGTACGCACGTGGTTTTTTGGAGAGGGTGTGGCTGGATCGTGATGGCAAGGTGGAGACCCCGCCACGCGCCGAAGACCCACCCGCGGCCCGGTAGAGGGCGGGGGTGGAGGACCCCTGCCTGCCGAAGGCCCACCCGCGGTCGGCCGTCGACGGACCGGCGGATCCCTGCCCGCCGGAGGTTCGCCCGCGGCCCGATCTACGGCGGGGCGGAAGCCCCGTGCCTGCCGCAGGCCCGGGGCGGAGGGCCCCTGCCCCCGAGCTCCACCCTCGACCACGCCACGTGCAACCAGAGAGGCATGCCGAGGCCCGCCGACGTCCGTCTCGGGGGCGATGTGGCCGGCACCCCCGCTCGGGGAGGCTGCACGTCAGGACGAGCGAGGAGAGGGAAGGGCGGCATGGAAGCGATCAAGGAGCCCGACTGGAACACCGTGGGCATCCTGGGGGCGGCCCGGGGCGCCCGGTCGGGCAGCGGGGGCGCTCTCGGCACCGAGCACCTGCTCGCCGGCATCACCACGTCCAAGGGCCCCGCGCGCGAGGCACTCGCGAGCGAGGGCGCGACCAAGACGGCCCTGCTGGCGGTGCTACGGCACCGGCAGGACCGGGACGGCGCGTGGAGCGCCACCGACGACGCGGAGGAAAGCGTCGACGCGCGGGAGGTGCTGGGCGACGACGACGGCCGGAGCGACCGCTTCACCGGCGCCGCGGCCAGGGCGCTCACCAAGGCGATGGGCGACGCGGAACGGGAGGGCGCGGCGAAATTCGGCGCACCGCACCTGCTGCGGGCCCTGCTGGACGAGGACCACCGCGCGGTGGAACTGCTGGGCGCCTGCGGCATCGCACCACAAGCCGTACGGGCACGCCTCGACGGTACGGGCGACAGCGCGACGGACGCTCTGCCCCCGCTCCTGCACGCCACCCGCGACAGACTCCTCGGCCGTGACCACTACCGCCACATGCCCTTCTGGAAGCGGTGGCTGGTCAAACGCTCCGGCATCAACTGGGCGTCGCGCCCCGCCCGTTGGGTGAGCCTGGAGACCTACGAGCAGGCACAGCGCCTGGGCGCGGCCGCGGTCGGCACGGAACACGTCCTCCTGGCGATCCTCGCCACGCACGAGGTCGCACAGCGGCACCCGCATCTCGCGACGGAGAACGCCTCCACACCAGACCTCCGCTACACGGGCGGCGAACGCCTGACCCGCCTCGGCCTCGACTACACCTCGGTCCACAAGGCCCTGACCGGCGGCCGCGTCCACCTGCTTCCCGACCCGCACCCGCTCACCCACTACCTGGACAGGGCCACACCCCCCACCGCCACCTCCGCCCCCACCTCCACCGACGACTTCCCGCCGGACCCGGGCACGGGCCCCTTGGTCGAGTCCCTCCTGAGCGAACAAACCCGAGCCCACCAGCTGATCACGACCCTGACCGCCCCTCCCACCACCTGACCAGATCAGCCCAGCCCGGCCCCCCACCCGTGAGGCTGCGCAAGACTGACCCCGTGGCACACGATGAAACGGAAACGGATGACGCGACGGCCGCGACCATGGCCGCCCTTTTCGCCCCCGAACCGGACAGCTGGGGCCTGCGTGGCGACCCCCACCTCTGGCGGGCCATGCGCGACCACCTGTCGCACACGCCTGCTGCCCCTGCTCGCGGAGCGAGCGCAGGCCCTGCTCGGGGAGTGAGCGCGGCCGCGCCGCAGGCCGGGCACTCGTGTCCGCGGGGCTGGCGTCAAGGCGGTCCGTGAGGGCGGCGCCGGCGGGACGACCTCGGCCGGCCCGCGCCAGGCAAGGCGATCAGCTCGATTCGTGGCCGGAACTCCCGGACGCTTCGCTCGCGACCCGACGGTACTCGGCATTGATGCGCTGAGCCTCCTCGAGCTGGTCCTCGAGGATGATGATCCGGCACGCAGCCTCGATCGGGGTACCCCGGTCTACGAGCTCGCGGGCACGAGCGGCGATCCGCAGTTGGTAGCGGGAGTACCGGCGATGTCCGCCCTCCGAGCGCAGCGGAGTGATCAGACGGGCCTCGCCGATGGCTCGGAGGAAGGCCGGCGTGGTGCCGAGCATTTCGGCGGCCCGGCCCATGGTGTACGCGGGGTAGTCGTCGTCTTCCAGGCGATTACTGAGTGGGGTATCTGCTGCCATGTCACCTCGTTGTTGCAACGCGTCGAGGGGCCCTGGCGCCGTACGGCACCAGGGCCCCGAAGGAAATGAAACACCATCTGTCGGCACTCGTGCTCTGCCGACCTTCTGTTTCCGCTACCCGGCCCGCCTGGGGCAGGGGTGCGGGGATCGCGGCTGCGTGACCGGGGACCACCATCCATTCCGGGGTCTTGCGCGGTACCCGGACCGAGAGCTTCCCGGCCGGGCGATCCTGATGGCGTCTGCTCCTCCGTCCTTTCTCTTGACCTCTTGCTGAGCGGGCACTGCGGTACTGCTCGGTGATGCTCTTCAGCAGCCCCTGGACCTGCGGGCTGCCCAGTGCGGCTCCCAGCCCCGTCACCGTCCTGCAAACACTGTGGCTTCGGAACTCCAGAACCGCACCGACCTGCGAAATCACTCCTACTGCTACCCGCCAGTTCGTGTCTGCCGGGTCTCGCTCGACCGTGTCAACGAGAAGAAGACTAACCATGACGGGAGCCAATGTCTACTCTGGCAAGAGTAGATTTTGCCGCGCACGAGCAAGAGGTCTCCTATGGCCAGGGCCTGCGACGACGGACGAGGGCCCTGCCGACGCGCGTCGGCAGGGCCCTCAGTTCTTCGCGGCGGTTCTTCCGCCCGCGTTCACACCTTCTGGATAGCGGTGCCCCCCAGCAGAGCCGAAACGTTCTGGAGCGCGGTGGGTACACCCACCGGCGCGGTGCCAGGGCCGGCGTGGCAGGTGAAACCGAGACGGGTCATGGCCCGGACGACTTCGCCGCCGGTGAAGTCGCGGCGGCTCCGTCGGGTGATGACCTGGCCCGCTTGCTCGACCGGATAGCGGCCGCCGCCGATGGTCACGGACTCACCCGCGACGAGTTCGGGAGTGAGGACGCCGGGGTCCGCCCGAGCTCCCCGAGGGGGCCGGGCCGAGCACCGGCCGCGGTGAACGGTCCGTGGAGGATGTCCCGTAGACGGATCCGGTCCGTGTAGGCGGGGCTGCCGCGGAGGACGGCGAGCCGGGCCAGGGTGATCAGGCCCGTCCTCTGGTCGTCCCCGTCGCACAGGACGAGGTGATCGACACGGGCTCCGGCCATGAGGGACAGAGCCACCTCGACCGTCATGTCGTCACGGACCCGAGGCCCGGACGGGTCCCCGTCGTCAACCACGTGCCTGGGCGAGCGATCCGCTGCCAGGTGCCGCGCCTGAGCCGTCGTCATAGGTGCCTCCTGCCGGAAGGGATGGGCTGATGATCACAGCGGTCAGGCGGCCGAGCCGAAACCGTGCCGCCGCCGCTCCCCGCGCCGAGCCGCTTCGCCGACGGGCCGGGCCTGTCCGGGACGTCCCCGGCGTCCCCGGCGGCCCCGGGACGAGGAAGGCGCGCTACGGGGACGTTCCGCGTCGGGCGCGGTGATGACGACCGGGACACCGGAAGGGGCCTGGGCACCTGTGATGCGGCTCAGCTCCGCCTCGCCCGACCGCACCTGGGCGATCCGGGGGGTGATGCCCGCCGCGCTCATCAGCCGGCTCATGCCGCGACGCTGACCCGGGGTCACCAGGGTGACGACGCTGCCGGACTCGCCCGCACGGGCCGTACGACCGCCGCGGTGCAGGTAGTCCTTGTGATCGTTGGGCGGATCCACATTGACGACCAGGTCGAGGTTGTCGACGTGGATTCCGCGCGCCGCGACGTTGGTGGCCACCAGTACGGTCACGTGCCCGCTCTTGAACTGGGCCAGGGTCCGCGTGCGCTGCGGCTGGGACTTGCCACCGTGCAGGGCCGCGGCGCGGACGCCGTTGCTCAGCAGGTGTTTGGTCAGCAGGTCCGCGGCGTGCTTGGTGTCCAGGAACATGATCACTCGACCGTCTCGCGCGGCGATCTCGGTGGTCGTCCGATGCTTGTCCGCGTCGTGAACGTGGAGTACGTGGTGCTCCATCGTGGTGACCGCGCCCGCCGACGGGTCGACGGAGTGGACCACCGGGTCCGTCAGGTAGCGGCGGACCAGCAGGTCGACGTTGCGGTCCAGGGTGGCCGAGAAGAGCATCCGCTGCCCGTCGGTACGCACCTGGTCGAGCAGGGCGGTGACCTGGGGCATGAACCCCATGTCGGCCATCTGGTCGGCCTCGTCGAGGACGGTGACGGCGACGTCGTCCAGCCGGCAGTCGCCCCGGTCGATGAGGTCCTTGAGCCGCCCGGGCGTCGCGACGACCACCTCGGCCCCGGAGCGCAGCGCACCGGCCTGCCTGCCGATGGACATCCCGCCCACGACGGTGGTCAGGCGCAGGCGCACGGAACGGGCGTACGGGGTGAGCGCGTCGGTGACCTGCTGGGCGAGCTCGCGGGTCGGAACGAGAACGAGGGCGAGCGGCTGCCGCGGCTCGGCACGCCGCCCGGCCGTACGGGCCAGTAGGGCGAGGCCGAAGGCGAGGGTCTTGCCCGAGCCGGTGCGGCCACGGCCGAGTACGTCACGTCCGGCCAGGGAGTTCGGCAGGGTCGCCGCCTGGATCGGGAACGGTACGGTCACGCCTTCGTGGCCGAGCGTGGCCAACAGCCGCGCGGGCATGGCGAGATCGGCGAAGGACTCGACGGCGGGCAGCGCGGGCGTCACCGTCTTCGGCGGTGCGAACTCGCCCTGAACGGTCTGTCGATTTCCGTAGGATTGGGAACGGCGCGGACCGCCGGAGCGGCCTACGGCAGTTCCTCCACCGGAGCGGTTTACGGCAGTTCCTCCGCCGGAGCGGCCACGGGTGCGGGGTGTGCGTGTGCGATTCATGTGGAACCTTCCTCGATGCGGCGCGTATCAAGGAATTCCCGCAGCGGATGAGCGGCGCAGAGAATCGCGAGAACGGGCCAAAGGCGATGTGTGTTGCGCCCAGAAAAAACAGCGAGCTGGGGCCCGCACCCCAGAGGTGCGGGCCCCAGCTGCGAAGTACGCGTCTGCGCCGGTGTCAGGCGGGAACGATGTTCTCGGCCGTCGGGCCCTTCTGGCCCTGCGCGATGTCGAAGGACACCTTCTGGCCTTCCAGCAGCTCGCGGAAGCCCTGGGTGGCGATGTTCGAGTAGTGGGCGAAGACGTCGGCGCCGCCGCCGTCCTGCTCGATGAAGCCGAAGCCCTTTTCCGCGTTGAACCACTTCACGGTGCCAGTAGCCATGTTGTTTCTCCTTCGGAGACGGTGTCAGGAATTCGCCCTGTGCGAATTCCGTGTCGCCGTGATGATTACCCCGTCGGAAATGAACCTTCTGGCAACCACACCTGCAACTGAGATCGACAGTAGCACGGTGCGACCGGCCGTGCGCGCTCGATGATTTCACTCCGTTTGAAATTCGAGGAATACTCGCAGCGCCCCGCACCTTATTTCTCATGCCGCGGATACAGATATTGCCCTCCGGGGCTGCGGTGTTTCCTGTCGTGCGCTTCGGTCCCCAGCCCCGTGACCTCAGCCGACGGGAGTCGCGCCGCCGCCACCGTCGCCAGGGGATCGCAGCGTGTCGCACGCGCCGCAACTCCACCATCGCGATGAAGGTCACATCCCGGCCGAGGCCCCGAGCGGGTCACCTCCCCAGCCGTCGAGGCGGGTCCAGCCGGCCTGGGCGTTGCCCGCGCGGGCCGACGGTTCGTCATCCATGCCGTACCTTCTGGGGACGGTGGCGTTGAGGACATATGCGCTCACCATCCGGAACACCCTGAAGCATCCGGAGCACCCGGAACGTCCGGCAACCGGGCGCCGCCGTGCTTCGCATACGCCCCTTTCCGCTCGAGTCATTCGAGTCATTCGAGGCAGGTACCGGCGTGCGTCGGCCCGGTCTTGGAGGCTCGGCCCCGATACAGAGGGGCGGTTCGACCTCGCAGTAGGCCGAATCACCCGTACGTTTGGTGTATACGGCGTCACATAGCGGGCGCCGAACCATTGGAGGCAATACCCCGTGCTGATCGCTCAGCGTCCCTCGTTGACCGAAGAGGTCGTCGACGAGTTCCGCTCCCGGTTCGTGATCGAGCCGCTGGAGCCGGGCTTCGGCTACACCCTCGGCAACTCCCTGCGTCGTACGCTCCTCTCCTCGATCCCCGGTGCGGCTGTCACCAGCATCCGGGTCGACGGTGTCCTGCACGAGTTCACCACCGTGCCGGGCGTCAAGGAGGACGTCACCGACCTGATCCTCAACATCAAGCAGCTGGTCGTCTCCTCGGAGCACGACGAGCCGGTCGTGATGTACCTGCGCAAGCAGGGTCCGG